>ONAE01000147.1 GCA_900315695.1 uncultured Prevotella sp.
GGTGATGACAAACAGCGCGATGAGCCAGTAAGGAATGAGTTTGGCAAGGATGAACGACCACTTGGAGACGGGTGTGACATTGATCTGTTCGATGGTGCCTGCCTCTTTCTCGCCAACGATGTTGAGTGTGGGCAGGAAGCCCGTCATCAACATCATCACAATAGCAAAAAGAGCGGGAATCATGAAGAGTTTATAGTTCTGCTGTTTATTGTAGAGAGTTAGAACTGAAGTTGCAGAGGACGCAGAGAAAGGAGCACTGACTATCTGTGAGAGATAGGCGCTGCCCATCGAGCCCTTGGTGCCGTTGACGGCATTGGCTGCGATGAGATATTTGCCATCACGAATCTCGAGGATGACATCGGCCCTTCCCTTCTCAATGTCTTTCATTGCTTCAGCGTAGGTGGATTTCTGTCCGCCAAAAATAAAGTAGTTGGAGGCAGCAATCTGCTGTACCAATCGCTGCGACTCTACAGTGTGGTCAATGTCAACCACATCCACCACGATGTTCTTCACTTCCATCTGCATCACCCATGGCATGACACACATGATCACGATGGGGAACATGACGATAAGTCGCGGTAGAAATGCATTGCGGCGTATCTGCAGGAACTCTTTCTGTATGAGATATTTCAGTGTCATATCAATTATTCCAATCTTACGTTAAACTTCTTCAGCGCTATGGCAAGCAGCACTACCGTCATAATTGCCAGCACAGCTACCTCGCGAGCCACTTCGCCAAAGCCAACACCCATGATCATCAGCTTGCGCATAGCCTCGATATAGTAGCGTGGTGGAACCACAGCAGCCAGCCATTGCAGCACTTGAGGCATCGACTCTACTGGAAACAGCATGCCAGACAGCATCACCACAGGCATCAACAGTACCATAGCCGAGAGCAGCAGGGCTACGAGTTGCGTCTGTGCCACGTTGGAGATGAGCAGTCCCAGCGAGAGCGCCAGCAGAATATAGAGGGTGCTCACAGCCAGAATCCAGAACAGCGAACCAGCAAGGGGCACTCCCAGCACGAAACGCGCCATCAGGAGGATGGTGATGAGGATGGCGAAGGCCAGCACCAGATAGGGCACCGCCTTAGCGATGATTACCATCAAGGGGCGCACAGGCGATACCAGCAGTACCTCCATCGTACCTTTCTCTTTCTCGCGGACAATCGATATCGAGGTCATCATGGCACAGATGAGCATCAGCAGCATACCCATGATGGCAGGCACGAAGTTGTAGGCTGAAAGCATCTGAGGATTATATAAGAGGTGAGAAGTAAGAGGTGAAAGGCTACGGGTAGGCGCATCAGCGGAAATGAGGTGAGAGGTGGGTGCCATTATGATTTGTTGGGCATAGGTGGTCCATTGCTGCGCCATATTGGGGTCGCTGCCATCAACCATCATCTGCATGCCACGATTCTGTGAAAACACCAGTGCCATATCGGCCTTCTGACTGCGGATGAGTTGCTCGGCCTCCTGTGGGGTGTTTACAGTCTGCGTGATAATGAAGTATTCTGATTGTGCCAGTCGTTCAATGACCTGCTGCGTACGGGGCGACATCTCGGAGGTGACCACCACCGTGCGCACATTCTTCACATCGGTGGTGATGGCAAAGCCGAAGAGCAGCATCATCACAACAGGCATTCCGAAGAGTATCAGCATCGTACGCTTGTCACGCAGAATATGCTTGGTTTCCTTTATTACAAATGCTATAAACTGTTTCATACGCTTAATCGCTTGAACGGGTGGCTTGTCGAGCCAGATAGGTAAATACATGATCCATATCGGGTTGGTGGAAACGCTGTTTCAGTTCATCGGGCGTACCGAGGGCGCTGATTTTGCCGTCCACCATGATAGAGATGCGGTCGCAATACTCTGCCTCGTCCATATAGTGGGTAGTCACAAAGACGGTGATGCCGCGATGGGCTGCGTCGTAGATGAGTTCCCAGAACTGACGGCGTGTAGCGGGATCTACACCACCCGTGGGCTCATCAAGGAACACCACACCAGGCTCGTGGAATATCGAAACAGAGAAGGCCAGCTTCTGCTTCCAACCAAGAGGCAGCGAACCCACCAGATCGTTCTTGTGATCTTCAAACTTCAACTGTTTCAGTACCTCGTCCATCTTGCGCTCCACCTCGTCGGTTTTCATGCCGTATATGCCAGCAAAGAGGCGGATATTCTCAGCAACGGTGAGGTCTTCATAAAGCGAGAACCGCTGCGACATATAGCCAATGTGCTTCTTTATCTGCTCATACTCCGTGCGGATGTCAAAACCAACCACCCTACCCGTTCCACTGGTGGGTTGGTTCAGGCCTGTCAGCATGTGCATCGCTGTGGTCTTGCCAGCACCGTTGGCACCTAAGAATCCGAAAATCTCGCCTCTCTTTACGCTGAACGAAATATCGTCAACGGCATGGAATAAGCCAAAGGCTTTTACCAAATGTTCCACCTCAATGACATTATCGTCTTTTACTACCGTGTCTTTCACGTGCTCAATGCCTGGCGGGTTAAAGATACTGGCGAACTGAGTGAGGATATCATCGGGCGTGCCGATACCGCGCACCTGTCCTTGGTCCAGAAAAGCCACGCGCTCACAACAACGCACCTCATCGAGATAAGGCGTTGAAGCCACAATGGTGATGCCACTTTCCTTCAGCATCAGCAACATCTCCCATAACTCCTTACGGCTCACAGGGTCAACACCCGTGGTGGGCTCGTCGAGGAAGAGCACACTGGGTTGGTGTACCAATGCACACGAGAGTGCCAACTTCTGCTTCATGCCCCCCGACAGTGCACCTGCCTTGCGGTCTTTGAAGCGCTCTATCTGCGAATAGATGGCTTTGATAGAGTCGTAGCCTTCATCAACAGTAGTGCCGAAAAGGGTGGCAAAGAAGTTCAGGTTCTCCTCGATGGTGAGGTCTTGGTAGAGCGAGAACTTGCCCGGCTGCCTGCATCGGGCAGCAACAGCGAACAGAGGATGCGAAACATCGACGTCTTGCCGGCTCCATCGGGGCCTATCAGTCCGAAGACCTCGCCCTTGCCGACGGCAAACGACACATCGCTGAGTGCCTGCACCCGTCCGTACGACTTACTGATATTCTTTACCTCTATTGCGTTCATAGCTTCACTTCGCCATACATACCAATCTTCACGAATCCGTCGTTTTTGATAGCTACCTTGACGGCATAAACCAGATCGGCACGCTCATCGTCAGTGAGGATAGTCTTGGGTGTAAACTCCGAACGAGACGATATCCAACTGATGGTGCCTGCATACTCTTTGCGTTGACCATCACCGTAGTCGGCAAATACCTTTACCTGTTGACCAATCTTGATGTTCTGCAACTGGGCAGAAGTGACGTAGGCACGCAGGTGCATGGACTCAGTATCGGCTATCTTAAACAACGGTTTACCCACACTCACAAATTCACCACGCTCCACATATTTCTCGAGCACAGTACCCTTTGTGGGAGTCATG
>ONAE01000122.1 GCA_900315695.1 uncultured Prevotella sp.
AAGGTGAGAGTCAACCTATATAAGTTTTAATGTTTAACCGAGTCAACTAATTCTAGGGTTTAGACATACTGACAGTCAACCCAAATCAGGAAACGTCACGCACAGGAGGTTTGTCCGGCGCGAAACGACCCGTCGTGACGACGGTAGGTACTATTCAATAAAAGAGTCGGTTCTTCTGACCTTTTCCGATCAAGAGAACCGACCTTTGGTCGCTTCTTAATCACAGCGCAAAGGTATGGCGATTTTTGGGAGGTGGGCAAAATTCTTGCGGACTTTTGACTCAAGTTGTGGCGACAGGGGCAGCAATCTGCGACAAACAGCAAGAATTATTAATCTTTGGGCACAAAGATAAAGGAATAATAATAGTTATATTATATAGTTAAAAAATATTAAACCATACTATTTTATATCATCCACGATCGCATCGTATTCTGCCATAGCCTCAGCCATACGGGCATCAAGCTCAGACAATCGGTAGAGGCCGTCGCTGTTGGGTGTGAGACCATCGATTGTGACAGGCTTCACCATCGGAGGCTCGTCGGTAGAAAGAAGTGTACGATTCTGCAACTGGCCGACACGCTGATAGACCAGATTGATAGCCACATATTCCTCAGTGCCGTCGCTCCACTTCTCGAAAACGAGCTTCGAACCGATGGGCGTGTGCAACTCCAAGGCCTGTTCGGTCTCCGGATAGCGCAGTCTTAACGCTGCACCGATGCTGGCAAGGTTGGAGTCGTGACCACAAAGGAACGTGAACTTCCTGCCGACATGGTGCAGTTCCTCACGGATACGGCTCACCAGCGGATAGGCCAGGTTGACGGCCGCGCTGTGGGTTGTGAAGAGCAGGGCATCATACACCTCCTTCACAGCACAGATGTCACGCCACTGCTTTTCTGTCAGCTGATGGCCGAAGGCTGTCATACTCTCACTCTCGTAGCACTGCAGCACAAGGGCATCAGCCACGCTGTTGGCGAGTTTATAGCCACCTTTCATCTTGGGCTCGTCGCCTTTCTCCAGAACAAACTGCGTATCGTCGTAGCGGAAGTGGGTGGTATCGTTCTTGGCTGCTGGCGAATGAGCCATGTCGAGGATATCCTCCATCATCGTCAGCGTGGGCTGGACAGACTGCATCCAGGCCTGAGGACCACCGTGGATGGTCTGCATCTCGTCGAGGATCTGCTGACGGTACCTGGCGTTCATCTTCGTAAACTTCGGCGTGAACACGGGGTCCATCTTGTCCTCGAAATACTTATGCTGGATCTCCACATTGGCAAAGGGCAGGAAACCGGCAGAGAAATACTTCGCCGTGGCGAAGGTGCGCTGACGGGAATTGGCATAGAACAGCACCTCACTGCCCTCAGGACGGTAATTATCGGGCAACAGCCCCTCTCCTACCAGCCATTTGCGGAAGAACTGGCCCATCTCCGTCTCCAGCACACCACCTCTTAACGACAGCTGACTGCTGGGCGACGTCCAGGCAAACCACTGGTGGGGTGTGACACGCGTATGGGCAGCCCCACCCGATGTCAGCGGAGAACGGATGTTATGACGGCTCATCACCACCACTTCTTTCAGTTGGTACTTCGCACGGAAATCATCCGGGCGTTTGGTCTGTGCCTGCACAGAGATGCCGCAGGAAAACAGGATGGCGACAAGCATCCATAGATTCAGCTGTTTCATGTTTTATCGTTATTCATTCAAAATCAAGGGCAAAGTTACAAAAAAGCGAGAGAAATGCAAAAGGAAAACTAATTTTTCTTTTCATTTCCGAGTGCATGGTAAGTTCGGCGAAGCCAAAGTTACGAAAAAAACTCAATTCCAGAGTAAAGATGTGTTATTTTGTGAATTTTCTTGTGGAAATTGAGTAATTTTGTAGCCGATTTGAAATCATAAAGGCCGATGGAGAGGATTATAAGAGAAGCGCTACCAGACGACATGCCCGATATCATGGCAGTCATAGATGCTGCAAAAGGCATTATGCGGCAGTCTGGGAATATGCACCAGTGGGGAGAAGGCTACCCGTCTGAAACTGCCATTATTGCTGACATGGAGAATCACGGAGGCTTTGTGGTTGAAGACGATGATAAGGTGGTTGGTTACTTTGCATTCCTTAGATCTCCCGAACCAACTTATGCCAAGATCTACAAAGGAAAGTGGCTTGATGATGCAGAACCCTATCATGTAGTCCATCGTATAGCCAGCTATCCCGATGTTCACGGAATATTCAGCAGCATCATGGAATACTGTTTCTCCCAAGATCCAAACATTCGTATCGACACCCATCGCGACAACAGAATCATGCAGCACAACATCGCCAAACACGGTTTCTCCTATTGTGGAATTATCTATTTAGCCTCTGGTGATGAACGACTAGCCTATCAGCGGATTTTGACACGCAGGAATCATTGTGACATGGAGAACAACGACATTGGTGAACTTTTACAAATTGAGCGGATCAAGCGGATGGAACAACGCTTCAATAAGGTCTTGGCAGCCATTAAGGACAAGTCTGCTGATTCATTGAAGGCTGTCGAAGAGGATGTTGCCGAACTCAGCAAATACTATGGCAGTGAGTTGTGGAAACAGGATCTTGCAGCCGACGAAGCAAGCAATCTCCCCTCAGACCTCAAACGCGGAGTACTCTCAGAAGATGGTATTTGGAATCTGCTCTCTGACTATCGTGAAATGGAATAAGATGATGATACACAGCAAGGCCTCGACCTGCAGACTTGTATTGCCTGGCTATAAGGTCCTATTGCCGAAGGTGCCTTTGTTGTACTGATTACTTTTTTCATCTTCTTATGATGTTTTGTTTATTTGACTAAATCTCGCTTTTACTAATTCTGATTTATTATTCAATAACTATCATTCTCATTTCGATGTCATCAACAGGCCTGTCAGCACGTCCAGTAGCAGTCCCTTGTATCATTTCAACCACGTCAAGACCTTCTTCGACTTCACCAAATACAGTGTATTGACCGTCAAGATGGGGTGTACCGCCGAGTGTAGAGTATATCTTCAACTGGTCATCGGTTAATCCCGATTTACCTACCTTGCTCTCAGCTTCAGCAGCAAGTTTATCTTGAAGGTCCTGAAGTCCCTCACGATTCCTGTCACGACGCATCTGCATAATCTCAGCACGATGTTCAGCAGCTAGCGAATTAAACGCATCTTGAACTTTCTGCATCCTCAACTGTTTGGAGAACTGACGAAGCTGACCTTCATTATACACCTGGCCCCAGACAATATAAAATTGAGACCCGCTACTACGACGCTCTGGATTAACTTCATCACCTTGTCTCGCAGCAGCCAAAGCACCACGTTTATGGAAGAGTCCATCCTTGATTTCTGCCTCAAGCGTATAGTCCGGACCTCCTACTCCAAGCATCTTTCCAGCAGGTGCGCCCTTAGAATCAGGATCGCCACCCTGAATCATAAAGTCCTTTATCACTCGATGGAACAGTGTGCCATCGTAATAACCCTCCTTCGCCAACTTCAGAAAGTTGTCACGATGGATGGGAGTCTCATCATATAGGCGAACTACGATGTCGCCAAGCATTGTTTGAATCTTTACTTTCATTTTTCAATCTTAATTCATAAAGTATCGTAATAGTATATCAAACAGCGAATCACTCTTGCCAAAGGACAAACGGAATATGTCAGATTGTGGTATCTGCATAAATAAAAGGTTCACAAGTGTCTATTGTTCATAATTTCCCAATGTCCAGTCTTATTGCTGCCAACTCGAGTAATGAATCCATCTTTTTCAACTCTCCAAGGCGACGCTTTACAGTTGCTTCTGATGCGCCTATGATAGCTGCATATTCGGCATAGTTGAGAGCACCATCTTTTAGAACAGCTTGATAAAGCCTCTCTTTTATCGGGTCAGAAAATGATTTTATCGGGTCA
The DNA here is from genome assembly GCA_900315695.1 of uncultured Prevotella sp. Classification (GTDB taxonomy): domain Bacteria; phylum Bacteroidota; class Bacteroidia; order Bacteroidales; family Bacteroidaceae; genus Prevotella. The sequence goes on from ONAE01000122.1 coordinate 3,910, forward strand.
GAAACGGCTTTTATCAGGTCATTCTCTTGTGATTTCTTGTATTCTTTTATCTCCTTGCTGATGTTTGATAATTCACTCCTTCGTTGGTTTAGTTGCTTACAGAATTCTTCCAACTTGGCTGGCACTTTCTGATAGTTCATGTATGAACGTCCACCAATGCCAGTGAGTGCATCGAGCAATTTCTTTATCAGCTCATCTTTCATTCCTTACTCTCAAATTGTATCACCAAACTTGCTATTCACTAATTCGTTCAATTCTTGTGGGTACAAAGATAGTCATTTTTGTCGAAACAGAAGCAAAATATCACGATTATTAACTTTAGCACTCACTAAATTGTCTTTTTTCTCATTTATATATACTTAACGTTACTGATGACGGGTAACTTATTCTGATACTTTTTCAGCACGGCTAAGGCTGGAGTTGATTTTCAGGCACGAAAAGGGGTCGTGTCAAAAATAACAGACACGACCTCTTTATAATCTTCATAGATATACGGAATGACAATCCGACAGTCTTTATGCAAGGAGCTTCTTTACAATCTCAGAGATGACTCGGCCATCAGCCTTTCCTGCCAACTGCTTGCTGGCTGTGCCCATTACCTTTCCCATCTCCTTCATGCTT
>ONAE01000023.1 GCA_900315695.1 uncultured Prevotella sp.
AGAGTTGATGCCATTCTCCTTCAGAGCAGCAAGAACCTGGTTGATACGGCGCTCCTGACTCTCAAACTGTACTTTTCTAATCATTGTCGTATCCTCCTTTATTCTTTACGTGGGTCAATAGCCTTTACTGCACCCTGATCCTCGGTACGGCGACCATAAGAACCAGTGAACTTCTTCAGAGCCTCGTTGGCGTCCATGCCGTTCTTGATAGCCTCCATCATCTTGCCGAGGTGTACATACTCATAACCGCAAACCTCGTTGTTGGCATCGAGATACATCTTGGTGATGTAACCCTCAGTCAGTTCCAGATAACGGGTACCCTTGGCAACGGTACCATAGAGCGTACCAGTCTGTGAACGAAGACCCTTTCCCAGATCCTCAAGACCGGCACCGATAGCCAGACCACCCTCAGAGAAGGCACTCTGTGTACGTCCATAGACAATCTGCAGGAACAACTCGCGCATAGCGGTGTTGATAGCATCGCATACGAGGTCGGTGTTCAGAGCTTCGAGAATAGTCTTGCCGGGTAGGATCTCACTGGCCATAGCGGCAGAGTGTGTCATACCTGTACAACCGATTGTCTCGACAAGAGCCTCCTGAATCACACCGTCCTTCACGTTCAGACTCAGCTTGCAAGCACCCTGTTGAGGTGCACACCAGCCAATGCCGTGGGTGTAACCAGAGATCTCCTTGATTTCCTTCACTGCAACCCACTTGCCCTCCTCGGGGATAGGTGCAGGTCCATGATAAGCGCCCTTACAAACGTAAAATATAAATAAGACGTTAAACAAATGTAATTATCTTCCCTTTTTGATTGTAATCCTTATTAGTGGCCTACAAAATTACTCGTTTTTCACGAACATTCCAAGTGTTCTTCTTTCTATTTAGATATTATTAACATCAAAAATCAGTTTATAGCAGATTTTATTCTCCCTTTTTTTGTATTTTTGCAACTCAAAATCGCAAATAATGGCAAATCAGGAGATAGACAAGAGAGTGGAGCGCGCCGTTGAGAATTTCATGGCGGGCTATGGCTGTTGCCAGAGCGTGGTGGCGGCCTTTGCCGATTTGTATGGCCTTGACGACACGTTGGCCAAGAAAGTGGCTGCCGGATTCGGAGGCGGTGTGGGTAGATTGCGCATGATGTGCGGAGCCGTTTCTGGTATCGTGATGCTTATAGGTTTGGACTGCGGACAGACTGAAGGTGGTGACCGTGAGGGGAAATCGGCCTGTTATAAGGTCGTTCAGGAGCTGCTGGCTCAGTCGAAGCAGGAGAACGGAAGTCTGATCTGTGCCGAGATTTTAGGTATCCAGGGTTATCAGAAGGCCGTTTGCAGCTTTGTTGCCTCCGAACGAACGGCAGATTATTACAAGAGCCGTCCTTGTGCAGCTAAGGTGGAGAGTGCAGCCCGCATCTTTGCCGAATATCTCAAGAAAAAAGCGAATGGGAACGATTGATACACATTAATATATATAAAATATGATAATAGAAAACATACATGCAAGGGAAATCCTGGATTCACGTGGCAATCCTACGGTAGAGGTGGAAGTGACGCTAGAGAGTGGTTTCGTGGGGCGTGCTTCTGTACCTTCCGGTGCTTCCACAGGTGAGAATGAGGCTCTTGAACTCCGTGACGGCGATAAGACCCGTTATTTGGGTAAAGGGGTGCAGAAGGCTGTTGAGCATGTCAACAAGGTGATTGCGCCGGCCATCATCGGTATGAGTACTCTTGAGCAGCGTAAGATAGATGCAAAGATGATTGAACTCGACGGTACACCGACCAAGAAGAATCTCGGTGCCAACGCAATCCTTGGCGTCTCTTTGGCTGTGGCTCATGCTGCTGCTGCTTATCTGCAGATCCCGCTCTATCGTTACCTCGGAGGTACGAATACTTATACCCTTCCCGTTCCGATGATGAACATCGTTAATGGAGGTGCTCATTCCGATGCGCCAATCGCCTTCCAGGAGTTTATGATCCGCCCTATTGGTGCCAAATCTGAGAAGGAAGGTATCCGTATGGGGGCAGAGGTATTCCATAACCTTGCCAAACTACTGAAGGCTCGTGGCCTCTCTACTGCAGTAGGTGACGAGGGAGGCTTCGCACCAAACTTCAAAAGTATCGAGGATGCACTCGACACCATCATGGAGGCGATCAAGGCTACTGGGTATGTACCAGGCAAGGATATCACTATCGCTATGGATTGTGCTGCTTCCGAGTTCGCTGTAGAAGAAAATGGTATGTGGTATTATGATTATCGGCAGCTGAAGAATGGCAAGAAAAAGGATCCCAACGGTAAGAGACTCACTGCTGACGAGCAGATCGATTATCTGGAGGAACTTATTACAAAGTACCCGATTGACTCGATTGAAGATGGCCTCGATGAGAACGACTGGAACAACTGGGTGAAGCTGACCACAAGAATCGGCCACCGCTGTCAGCTTGTAGGTGATGACCTGTTTGTCACTAACGTGAAATTCCTCGAAAAAGGCATCCAGATGGGCGCCGCAAACTCTATCCTCATTAAGGTGAATCAGATTGGTTCCCTTTCAGAGACTCTCGATGCCATTGAGATGGCCCACCGGCATGGTTATACTACCGTTACCTCACATCGCTCGGGTGAGACAGAGGACACCACCATAGCCGACATTGCAGTGGCTACCAACAGCGGACAGATCAAGACCGGTTCACTGTCGCGTACCGACCGCATGGCAAAGTACAACCAACTCATCCGTATTGAAGAACAGCTGGGTGAACAAGCTAAGTATGGCTTTAAGAAACTCAGATAACTAGCAGATTAAATAATTATCAGATGAAACATATCAGAATTCTACTTATTACCCTGTTGGGTATGATGGTGCTGAGTACCCATGCCCAGATTCTTTCAAGAGGTGTTACCAAAGAGCTTGTGGATCACCGTAAAGCCAACATCAGTAATGTCATCTATGACTTGACATTCAATATTCCTGCCGACATGAACCAGAAGGTGACGGGTAGCGCTGTCATCTGCTTCGACTTGAAGAAGGCTGAGGACATCATCCTCGACTTCCAGGGTGAGTTTAACGGCAAATGCTCGGCACTCGTTCCCAAGAATAAAAAAAAGACTAAGTTCAAGACGGTGGCTTTCCAGGCTGTCTACCAGAATGAGCATATCATCATTCCGAAGGATATGGTGGTGGAAGGTAGTAACCGTATCGAGCTGAACTTCACTAGTCTTGATAAGGCACTGAACCGTAACCAGGATTATCTCTACACGATTTTCGTACCCGATTTGGCACGTAGTGTGTTTCCCTGTTTCGATCAGCCCGACCTGCGCGCCATGTTTAGGACAAAGCTCAACACACCTGCAGGTTGGAAGACCATGGTCAGCGATACCAGCGGCCCGCTACCAACCTTCCTTTATTCTTTTGTTGCCGGTAACTTCTACGAGAAGACCGCTACACGAAACGGTCAGCAAATGCGTGCGCTGTACCGTGAGACCGATCCTGACAAGGTGGCCCAACTCGACCAGATTTTCGATGAGGCTGGTAGTGCTATCAAGTGGATGGAAAGCTATACTGGCATCGTCTGTCCCTTTAAGGAATATGGTATCGCCATCCTGCCTAACTTCCAATTGTTCGGTCAGGAGCACCCCGGTGCCATCCAATTCAACGACCGTCTGCTGTTCCTAGAGAAGTTCCATACCCAAGAGGATGCCCTGTACCGTATGGAACTGATAGCCCATGCTACTGCCCATCTTTGGTTTGGCGACCTCGTATCACTGAAGTGGTTCGATGACATTTGGGCCAATGAGGTATTCACTAGCTTTGCCGCATCCAAGATTACCCATCGCCAGTACGACCAGGTCAGTTTTGATCTGAACTTCATCAAGACCCACCAGGCCGAGGCCATGGCTACCGACCGTACGGAGGGTACCCACCCTATCGCCATGGAGCTGACTAATGCCAATCATGCCAGTCTGCTCTACGACAACATAATCTTTGACAAGACTGCTGTCATGATGCGCATATTGGAGAACATGATGGGACCCGATGTGCTGCAGAGCGCCTTGAACAAATACCTAGAGAAATATCAGTTTAGAAATGCTTCCTGGGATGACCTCGTGAACATACTGGCAGAAGAGGCACCAAGTCTCGGCATCCGCCAGTTTTGTGATGTTTGGGTCAAACAGAAGGGCATGCCCAACATCCACACTAGTTATCAGGGTGGGCAGTTGGTCATCAAGCAGACCGACCCATATAACCGTGGCGTTTTCTGGCCGGAGAAGTTTCAAGTACGTGTCATCAACGATCTGGGCAAAAGTGTTACCTATGATGTCGATATGCAACAGCCCGAGATGTCGATCAAACTGAATCGTAAGCCCGACTGCATTCTGCCCAATACTGATGGGCGTGGCTATGGCCGCTTCACACTTGATGACGAGTATATTAGTCTCTTGCCCAAGCGTCTCATCACCACCCGTAACGATGTAAATCGTTATGCTTTGTTGCTGTCTATCCACGATGCCTACCTCCGGGGCAAGTTGCCTCCCTCACACTTCGGAGAGCTCTTCCGTCTGATGTGTAAGGAGAAAAATCCCCTCATCATGGTCACCGCCCTTGAACACATGTTCAAAATCGTGCGCGACGTGAACATCGAGCAGCGTGCTGCCTTGGAACTCTGTGTGATGGATCTTTTGGGTGAAAACAAGTCGAATGAGTGTCATCAGTATGTCATCCGTATGATGACCGATGTGGCTTCATCGCCTGAGGTGCTGCAGCAGTTGGAGACTATTTGGAAGCGTCATAACGATCCGTTGCTCAACGAGAACGACTATAATAACATTGCCTATCGCCTTGCTATCATGCACCCGAAGCGTTGGCAGGAGATCCTTAGCACTCAGCGTGCCCGTCTCACAACCGATGATCAGCGTGCGGAGTTCGATTACCTCAGTCGTGCCTGTAACCCTGATCCCACTGAGCGCACCAATGTGTTCAACTCATTGTTGAAGCCGGAGAACCGCGTACAGGAGCCGTGGGCCATCTACACTTTGAAGTTGCTCAACTCTGATGTCTTCGAGCCGCAGAGTAACAGCTATATCGAGCCCAGTCTGAAGTCCCTGGAATATATCCAGCAGACCAGTAATGTGTTCTTCCCTGAATACTGGATGAAGGCGATGATGTATGGTCATAAGGGTAAAGAGGCTGCTCAGATTGTGGAGAACTTTATGAAGAATAATCCCAATTATCCTGAGCATCTGAAGAACAAGGCCCTGGAGTCATCATATATATTGCTGAGTCAAGTGCCTTACGTAGCCCCAGCCAAACCGAAGGCTGCCTCGACTGCGAAGAAATCAACCGCTAAAAAGAAAAAGTAATGAACTAGATAAAGTTGGTATTGGGAAATCCCTTTCATCCTTGCCGGTGAGAGGGATTTTTTGAATATGGAATGAATAAAGATACGGAACGAGATGAAATTTTGTTAAAATATCCTTAATTTGGGGTTGTTTTCAACCAATTATTAAATTATTTTTGTATATTTGCATAAACTATCATAGTAAGGAGGGATACGCTTATGTCAACTAAAAAAGAAACTCAGGAGATTAAAAGGACTGCTGACTTGAAGACCGGCAGTAATGGTTCAGTCAATTCCCTGCCATCTATTTGGTACACATGACTAAGTCGATCATATCAAAAGAGCCATCCCAGAAGGGTGGCTCTTTTGATATGATCTGATAGGCGGTTATTTCTTATATTTCCTCACGCGGTCGTCGTTAATGACACCGTTCCAGTTCAAGCCGAAAGCGAAGTCGTAAGTGTTGCCGTCGCCATCCTGATAGCAGCGCATATCGCCAGGCACATCCTCCTGTTGGGTCTCTACAGTCTTCATGTCTGCCGGCATCTGGAAGGGCAGCAGGGCAGAGGGCTCTGACTGTCCGCACATGGTTTCGAGCAGGGCCTGATACTGTACCCCGAAGGAGAGTAGGATGGCATCGGCATAAGGCTCTATTTCGCTAAGTACCAACGGCTTGCTGACCTCGATGATCACAATGACAGGCTTTTCGCCCATGAGCTTCTTGGTTTCACGTACCATCAACATGTCATCGCGGTTCAGGGTCTTGACTGTCTTGCCCTTATAGGTGCGGTTGGTGAATGATTCTAGCGGATCACCTCCACCGATACTCTCGTCGCGTGCATCGGTAGCAGTATAGTCCTCATACTGGAGACTGATAGGCAGATAGCCATTGCCACCATGACTGGCTTCGTCGAGGGAGTAACCTAAGCTGAAACTCGGTTCACCTATTACGCAGAGGCCAAACACGGCTTCCTCGGGCGTCTCGGCAATGTCGAAGTATTTCTTCACCAAGTCGGGGTTGATGGGATCGTCGGTCTTCTCTTCTGTCGGTGGTCCCCAGATGCGTGGAATCGACGGAAAATGGCGCTTGGGGATATACACCCTGCTATGCTCCTGCTGTGGGAGCGTGCCCTGGTGGTTCTTCAGCATGATGATCGAACGAAGCTGCGCGGCATAGCCTGCCACCATGAAAGCGGGTTTGCCAACGGTTTCTTCTGTGACTTTCGGATCGAGATAGGGATTCTCAAACAGTCCTACACGGAAGATGTTCAGCAACAGGCGCTGGGCTGACTGTTCAAACCGTTTCCTGGCATTCTCCTCTCCGAAGTCCTTGACCCACATCTGATAGGCTTCGACGATCGGACCGATCTCATTGTTTCCGCCAAACTGATCGACACCAGCCTGCAGCACGCGGTAATGACGCTCAGCCACTGTGAGATCCTCCACACCCCAGGGTTTGCCACAGCTGGGATCATAGACCGACTTACAGTCGCCGGTGATGCCCCAGTCGGTGCAGATCACGCCCTCGAAATGCTCACCGTCGCGTAGCTCTTGCTGAATGAGCCACTTACTGTAGCTGCCACCTACGTTCTCGCCCGAAGGATCCTGATCGAGCACGATGCTATAGATGGGCATCACGGCTGATGCCATCTTCGTGCCACCAGTCAGCTTGAAGGCGCCCTCAGAGAACGGCCGTTTGTGCATGGCTAAGTTGTTGCCTGGATAGACGGCGAATTTGCCATGTGAGAAGTGGCTGTCGCGCCCGGCTTCCTGGGCACCGTAGCCATACCAGTGCTTCACCATCGCATTCACGCTCTTATTGCCCCATCCTTTGGTCTCGGGTGTCGTCTGGAAAGCGTCGCAATAGGCTTGCGCCATATCTGTAGCCAACTGGGGATCTTCACCGAAGGTTCCGCTGAAGCGCCACCAACGGGGTTCGGTGGCGATATCTACCTGTGGTGAGAGGGCTGTGGTGATACCTAAGGCACGATATTCCTCAGAGGCAATCTCGCCGAACTGTTTCATCAGGAGGGGGTCGAAGGTGGCTGCCATACCAAGGGAACTGGGCCACTGGGATATTTGACCGCCAGCGCCGGCATTGAACTCCATGTTGGCCTGCGTCTCATGACGGGGATCGGAACTAGTGTTTGCAGGGATGCCATGATCGAGCCCTTCCACGAAAGCCTGCAGTTGGTTGTTCCACTTGGCTGCTACGGTAGGACTTGCCACTTGGGTGATTAGGACGGCTCTCAGATGGTCGTCCTTCAGGAATTTCTTCTGGTCGGCTGTCAGGTCCTTCTCGGGGACAGACTGATGACTGCTGTAGAGCATCAGACCGGCAATCTCTTCTAAAGAGAGTTTTGAAGCCAGGTCGGCAGCCCGTTTCTGGGCAGAGAGGCGCCAGTCCTCATAGACATCCAGGGAGTCGTTGCGGTTCAGGTCCTTGAAAGCAAAACCGCCAATCGTGAGTAACTTGACACCTGACTCCTGTGAATAACCGAGTGTGGGACCGTCTTCCTGACTCACCATCATAAAGTTATCTACTTGCTTCTCTGTCCATTTCTTCTCTACCTTGCAGGAAGACATAGCCATGAGTGCCATCCCCATGGGGACTAAGATTGTTAGCTTGGATTTTCTCATCATTGTATCTAGTTCTTTTATTTGAGGCTTAACAGTAGTTGCTCAAGGGCCTTACGGCGGGCGGGCCAAGTGGGATAGTCGTCGGCGCGGAGGGTATAGACCTTTTGACCAACTGACGGCTTTTGTTTGGTATCGGTGGTGAGGGTGCAGTGCAGGGTGCGTCCCTGAGCTACGAGTTTGTCGGCCATCACGTCGGCACCGCCGATCTTAAACCAGCTCTCCATCGTGTCGTCCTGTCCCGGGATGAGGCGGATGAGAACAGCTGTTCCTTGGTTCGCGCCTGATGTGAAGCACGCCACACCGCGATTGAGGTCATAGCGCAGTTGTCCATAGGCGATATCACCTGCTGTGGGATAATAGTAGGCACCGGCATGGTTGTTGCAGACGCTGGGCTTGAATCCCTTCGAGGGTGCGAGATACATATTCTGAGGGTCGGCTGTCGGCGTGCCGTCCACACAGTAATAATAGGTGAAGGCATCAGTGGTGACATCCTGGAGGGTGACCGACCAAATGCCGTCAGAATCTTTCTGCATGACAATGGGTTTACGCTGCAACTCTGTGATGAGAGCCACCTGCTTGGCCTCTGGTGCTTTCATACGGAAGGTGACCTTGTCGCCACTGAACTCAGGTGAGATGATGGGCTTTGGGAAGAGACGCGCCATCACGCCTGGTGTGAACTGTGCCTCCTTGCCTGTGGCGGCAAGCGTAGGCTGGGCGTTCTTCATCGCTTCTTTGGCTGCCTCAGGACGGAAGAGCAGGGGCAGGGTTTTGCTGAGGAAGTATTTGGCGTTCATCCACGTGTGACCGAATTTGTCGGTGGTATATTCCTTCACGCTGCAAATGCCTTTCTTGTCGAGGAACTCCATATAGTCGCGGGCATTGCCATAGAGGAAATCGTCAGTGCCCACGCCGAGCCAGAGCAGGTTGATTTTCTGATTGGTGTCATCGGTCTTGTCATAGACGTCAGGCAGGTCTGTAGAGGTAAACGAGCTGTAACTGCAGAGATAAGAGAACTTATCGAGGTTAAGCAGTCCGTTGGCCAGCGCCTGATTACCACCTCGTGAGAAACCGCCGATGGCACGGTGATCGGCATCATTGATGGTGCGGTAATGCTTCTCGATATAGGGCATCAGATCGGTGGTGAGGTCAAGGCTGAACACATCCTTGCCGAAACCGGTCATAGGGATCTTCGACAGGTCGGGCATCACGGGCAACAGCTTGTAGGGGTTGCCATACGGCAGCACGACAATCATCTCCTCCGCCTTGCCCTCGGCGAGCAGGTTATCGAGGATATAGTTCACACGACCAACCTTGTAATATACCTCCTCGGTGTCGGTGGTGCCGCTGATCAGATAGAACACGGGATATTTCTTCTCGGGGTGCTGGGCATAGCCCGGAGGCAGACAGACAACGGCCTGGTTGGTGGCGCCGAGACTCTTGGAGTAGTAGTGGATATAGTCGATGCTGCCGTGGGGCACGTCCTTGATGTCATGGGGCAGGGCCGTATCACGGGCAGGGATCTCCAGCAGACTGTTCTTGAAACCCTCGTTGGGGAAATACTGTTCACAGGCAGGATCCATAATGCTGACGCCATCGACGATAAAGCAATAGGGATACATGTCGGGGGCGGCAGGACCGAGGGTGGCGGTCCAGAGACCAGTCTCGATATCGCGCTGCATAGGGTGACGACCTGCGAACTGTACATCGACAAGCACCTCCTTGGCCTGATCGTTGCGGTAGCGGAAGGTCACCGTACCGTCGGCATTACAAGTGGTGGAGGAATAGGGGGTGAACTGCCACCAATCAAGATGTACGTCACCGCTTACCTCACTGAAGCAGAGGTAGAGGTCGTGGATGCCTGCTGCTCCCTTGATCTTGGTATGGAAAGCCTTATAGCTGTCGAGACCGTCTGTGTTGGTAATGCTGACATTACCGATGACAGGCCCCTCACGACTGTCGAGGCGCAGGGTGACGGTACATTGACCCTTGGCAGCAGCAGTAATGCTGAAACTCTGGGCACCCAGTCCGAAATCTACGCCGCGTAGCCGGATAAACTCGCCGTTGTCGATATGATAGACATACATGTTGCGTTTACCGGTAGAAGTGGGCATATCGGCCACGATACCCGTGTTGGGGATACCCATCTTCGCTGTCTTGAGCCCGAAGCCCCAGGCCATCGTTTCGGCCTCTACGTGCTGATAGGGGTTGAAGGCATGGAGTTGTTTTATAGGTTGCTGGTCGAGCCAGTAGGGTGACTCAGGGATCGTGCCGTCTGCCTGATAAGTGATCTCTGTTCCAGAGACACTGCGGCGCTCATGATGAACGAAGGTTTCTAGGTGCATCAAGTCGTAGCTCTGCCCGAAAAGGTAGGAGTGCCCCTTGAAGTCACAGATACCAGGATGATTACCGCGGTCGCGCTCTGTGGGTGCCATCAGATAGCCCATGAACTTCCAGGGACCTGTGGGATAGTCACTCATCGCATAACCCAGTCCCTCTGGGCAACAGGTAGAGGCAAAGCCCAGATAGTAGTGATCGTTGCGCTTGTAGAACCATGGTCCTTCCTGATAATGGTCGATCTTGTAGTCGAGTTTCACGATGTCGCCTTTCAGTGAAATCATATCCTCGTTCAAAAGGACGTAGTATGTGTTGGGGTTGCCCCAGTACATATAAGCCTGACCGTCATCATCGATAAACACGGTGGGGTCGATGTCATCCCAGGTGTCCTTCTGCCATATCAGTGGCTTGCCGAGTGGATCCTTGAAGGGGCCATAAGGCGAGTTGCTCACGAGTACGCCGATGCCGTGTCCGTGGAGCGGGGCATAGAGGTAGTATTTACCGTTGCGCTCGACGGTCTGGATGGCCCAGGCCCCGTTCTCACGACTACGCCAGGGGAAGTCCTTCAGTGAGGCGACAGCTCCATGTTCAGTCCAGTTCACCATGTCGGTGGTTGACCACAACAACCAGTCATACATGAAAAAGCCTGCCGAGCTCTTCTCATTGGGATCGGCGATGTCTTCAGGTGAGGAGTCGTGAGAGGTGTAGAGAAACAACGTGTCGCCTACCACGAGTGGTGAGGGGTCAGCTGTGTATTTCGTCTGGAAGAGTGGCATATTAATCTGTTCTTCGCCACCGTGGAACCAGTGCTGTAACTTCAGTGAGTCGTTAACAAGAAAAGGCTGTGCGCCTGCCGTAATGGCAAAAACGCACAGCGAAATAATGGTTAGGTAACGGGTGTTCATATTGTTGGCTTAATAAGTAATAGTCATTCGTTTCAAATCATTGTCACGAGAGCTGGTACCGTATAGGATTTCATACTGCCCTGGTTTGGTGCGCATGGTATTTGTGGCTGCATCCCAGAATTCGAAGCTCTTTGCATCCAGAGAGATGGTGGCAGTGGCGGTCTCTCCAGCTTTCACATACACACGCTGGAAACCACGGAGCGACTTCAGAGGACCCTCCTTGTCGGAGAGGTCGCGGATATAAAGCTGTACAATCTCTGTACCGTTGCATTTGCCAGTGTTTGTGACAGGGATGGTCACTTGGTAGTCGGTACCATTGCCGTCAATCTTGGCTTCACCGATTTCGAAGGTGGTGTAGCTCTGACCATAGCCGAAAGCGAAGAGGGGATCGTTAAAGTAACGGTAGGTACGACCTTTCATCGAGTAGTCCTCGTAGTCGGGCAGCTGTTCACTGTTTTTATAGAAGGTGACGGAGAGTTTACCGCTGGGGTTATAGTCGCCGAAGAGTACATCGGCTATCGCTGTACCACCCTCCTGACCAGGATACCAGGCTTGGATGATGGCGTCACAGGTCTCGGTCTCAGGTTGCAGGGCAATGGCAGAGCCAGAGCAGTTTACGTAGACCACCTGCTTGCCAGCATCCTTCAGCGCCTTCAGGAACTCACGCTGCACCTTCGGCAACTCGATGTTCGTGCGGTCACCACCCTTGAAGCCATCGATATTCACGGGCATCTCCTCACCTTCGAGGCTTGGTGCGATACCACCGCAGAAGATCACCTTGTTGATACCCTTCAGCTGGGCAATAGTCTCCTGATAGTCGATGGGCAGCTCACGGGCAATGTCGATCTTCATAGAGGCGCCCCAGGTCTTCACGGTCTGGAAACGAACCTCTATCTGAAACTTCTGTCCCTTTTCTGCATTCAGTACCGTACGGGTTGGTGTTGCTCGCCAAATATGGTGAGTAAACTTCTTCTCTCCGTTGATGTAAAGTTCGAAGTGTCCGGTGCTCTCAACATTGACTACATACTCGCCAGCCTCCTTTGGGGTGAAGGTGGTTTCATATTTGGCTGAGAAATCCTCAATAGGCAGGTTGGGTGCAAACACGTGCATACCTGCGGTCGTCACGTTGACAGGTTTTGTGTAGTATTCAGTGGTGAATGACTTACCCTCCATACCGATATTATTCCAGAAAGTGCCTTTTAGACCCTTTTTCCCATCAGGAGCTACGCACTCAGTAGCGAGATGACTCTCCATGACCTTGTCGTTGGTCAGGTCGCAACCAGGCAGATAGACGAGATTCTTATGCTTGGCCTTGATACCGTCGAGGATGGTGACGGTATGGTTCGGTGTGCCGTTGTAGTTACCCCACATCATCGGCTCATTGTTGGCATTCGGACCGATAACGGCAATTTTCTCCTTACCCTTTTGTAAAGGCAGAATATTGTTATTGTTTTGCAGGAGAACGATCGACTGGCGTGCCATATCGAGGGCTACCTGTGCAGATGCTTTTGTTGACATGGCAGAGTAAGGTATCTTCGACCATTCTACCAAGGCTGGATCGTCCATTTCACCGAGATCAAAACGACCTTCAAGCAGTCGGATAACATGCTTATCGACCTCCGCCTCAGTGATAAGTCCGCGACGCACAGCCTCAGGAATGCTCTTATAGGCATAGCCGTAACCACATTCCACATCTGTGCCAGCCAGTGTAGCCTTTGCAGAGGCTGTGATGGGTGAGGAACTACTCTTGTGAGAAGTGTAGAAGTCGCTCACAGCACCGCAGTCACTGACGACGAGATATTGGAAACCCCATTCGTCACGCAGGATTTGTTGGAGCAGACGATTTGAACCGCAGCAGGGATCATCGTCGAGACGCTGATAGGCACACATCACCTCGCGTACCTTCGCATCCTGAACAAGGGCCTTAAAAGCAGGCATATAGGTCTCCCAGAAATCGCGTACAGGCACATCAGTGAGATTGGCAGTGTGACGAGTATATTCCGGACCACTGTGCACGGCATAATGTTTGGCACAGGCCCAGAGTTTACGGTATTTTGACTCCTCAGGACCTTGCAGACCCTTAACGACCTGAATACCCATCATTGTGGTCAGGTAGGGATCTTCACCATAGGTCTCTTGACCACGTCCCCAACGGGGATCACGGAAAATGTTTACGTTAGGTGTCCACACAGAGAGGCTGCGCATCTTCATGTCCTCACCCTTCAGGTCGTACATACGGTGGTTGTATTGGGCGCGGAACTCAGTGCTGGCGATGTCGAACACCTTATATAATAAGGCGGGGTTAAACGACGCGGCCATACCTACAGGTTCGGGGAAATTGGTGACATTGCCCATGTTGGCAGCACCGTGAAGGGCCTCGCTCCACCAGAAGAACTTCTTGATGCCTAGGCGAGGGATGGCAGGACTCTCGTCGAGCATCAGCTGGGCTTTTTCTTCAAGTGTGAGGCGGCTGCACAAGTCGATGGCACGCTCCTTGGCACTCAAATTGGGATTTTGATACTTATAAGTCTGTGCCGACACTGTTTGGCCGACACAGATAATGAATAAGGTTGATAACAGGTAATGATGTCGTTTGAATAATTGAGTTAGCATATTGTACTTGTTGTTAATTGGTTTCCGCTGCAAAGATATAAAAATTGTGAGACATACACTTTTATATATGTCTCACAAACTTTCGTTTTTGTAACATTTGGGCGTTTTTTTGACCTATTTCTCTATAAAATATGTCTCACCGGCCATTGTATCGATGTCGTATTCGTAGATTTTTTTGATGGGCAGCAACTTGAAGTTATTCAGTTCTGCTGAGCGCAGCGGCTCACGAATCTGGGCCGGTGCCAACAGCGGATTAGGACAGTCTCCCTTAGCTGGTTTCAGACCTTTACCCTTGAGTGGCACATAGGAACGCAAACGCAGTGTGCCCCCAATGGTTGACTGGATAGTGGCTGTCTGCAGGGAACCATCCTGCCAGTTGATGGATACGATGAAACCACCGCGGGCACGAAGACCTTTAACCTCACCGCTGTCCCAGGCATCGGGTAGGGCGGGTAGCAGATGCACAGCACCGTCATGACTTTGTACAAGCATCTCGCAAACTCCAGCAGCACAACCAAAGTTTCCATCGATCTGGAAGGGTGGATGGGCATCGAATAGGTTAGGGTAAGTCCCGCCACGCGGTCCCCATTCTATCGAGTCGGGAATGAGTGTCAGCATATTTTTGATGATCTGGTAGGCATGGTTGCCGTCGAGCATACGTGCCCAAAAATTAGTCTTCCAACCGAGACTCCAACCTGTAGCCATGTCACCGCGCTGTATCAGAGTATTCGAGGCGGCTGTGAACAGATCGGGATGTGTGTAGGGTGAAATCTGGTTCGATGGGTAGAGACCGTAAAGATGGGAGATATGGCGGTGCTCGTCTTTCGGGTCATCGGCATCGATGAGCCACTCCTGCAGCTGTCCATAACGCCCTATCTGCATGGGCGGTAGCTTTTCAAGCGCATTCTGTATGGCAGGATCCGTCTGCATTCCGAGGATCGCAGCGGCATTCAGGGTGTTGGTCAGCACGTCGAACACGATCTGATTGTCCATTGTAGAGCCGGCAGTGACGTTAGTGTCCTTTCCCTGTGGCCCGTGCTCTGGAGAGACTGTGGGGACGGTCATCATCCAGCCTGCCGCCCCTTTGATCTCGCCATCCTTGGGATAGGTTTGCATATACTGCACCAGAAATTTGGCAGCTTCTTCCATAATGGGATAGTAGGTGCGGAGGAACTCCTTGTCGCCAGTGAAGAGATAGTGCTGCCAAAGATGGGTTGTGAGCCAGGCACCGCCCGTTGGGAACATCCCCCAGTTGGTGCCATCCACAGGTCCGGCGATGCGCCAGAGGTCAGTGTTATGATGGGCTACCCAACCGTCGCAGCCATACATCTCACGGGCCGTGAGATGTCCAGTCTGACTCAGGTCTTTTATCATATCGAAGAACGGTTGCTGTGTCTCTGCGAGATTACCCACAAGTGCCGGCCAATAGTTCATCTCAGCATTGATATTAATCGTATATTTTGAGTCCCAGGGAGCCTCGGTCTTATCGTTCCACACCCCCTGTAGGTTAGCTGGTTGGCCACCTGGCTGTGATGAGGAGATGAGTAGATAACGTCCGTATTGCATCATCAGTGATACCATGTCTTGGTCATTGCTATTGGCGAAGGCCATGAGGCGCTGGTCTGTGGGAAGGCTGGATGAACTAGACGATTTTGAAAGATTCAAGCTTACGCGATAATATTGTGCCTGGTAGCGACGGATATGGTCATCGAGCAACTGTGCATAATTTTTTCCTTTCAAGGCAGATATCTTCTGGTCATTCTTCAGTTTGGGATCACCACTGATATTATTATAGTTTACATAGTTGGTTGCAGCAATAATATATAAGGTGACGGTGGTGGCCTTCACAATGCTCATGCTTTCTGCTCCATCAACGATCTCACCGTCGGCCTCTGCCAGAATACGACATTCGGCTGTGAGTTTTCCTGGAATACCTTCCTGTTCTACGTTCTGAATCGTGGCAGAGAGCTGGTGCTGAGACACGCAGCAACGGGCTGGTAGTTGACTTTCATAGGCGATGTTGAAAGTCAGTGCTTCAGGCTTGTCGGCCTGCAAACGGACAATAATGACGGGGTCGGCCTGAGAGGCGAACACCGTACGTTGGTAATTTACACCATCCAACTGATAGTTGGTTGTGTTTACGGCTTTGCCAAGGCTTAGTTCACGTTCGTAACTGGTCGGCTGCAGGGATGCTGTACCATAGTCGAAGGACAGCTTCAAACTGCCCAACGGTAGGAATCGCATGCCATGAGGCCCTTTAATGAAATACTTGTCAATGATAGCATGTGCTTCTTGTTCCCGTCCCTGAAAGATGAGCTGTCTCACCTCCTGCAGATGAGCCTTCGCCTCAGGACTATTGTTATTGTGGGGAGAACCGCTCCAGAAGGTCTCTTCATTTAGTTGGATCTCTTCGGTTGTGATACCGCCATAGATCATGGCGCCCAACTGTGAGTTTCCTACAGGAAGTGCCTGAAGCCAATGGGTGGCAGGGTGGTTGTACCAAAGTCGGTGGTTTTGTGCCTGACCAGTCATGATGGTCATGCAGCAGAACAGGATAGTGATGATTTGTTTCATATCAACATTTAAAAAAACTCCGGAGTCTGAAACGCCTTTCATAAACTCCGGAGAAGGAAAAACTACTAACTACTAATATAACTAAAACAATTTTTAAAATTCTGCTGCAAAGATATGACTTTTTTTAGAAATATGTTTGATGATTTGTCGCATTTGCTTTCATTTTTGTTTCATCTTTCAAAAAAGTCTGTCTTTTCACAATATTTATCTATTTAAATAGATGCGGAATGAACTTTTTCAAGCCTCTGCGCCAGGTTAGCCACTCATGGTCTGTACCTGCTGACTCGTAGTATTCTGCCTTGATGCCTAACGCATTAAGGTCGTCAACCATCTTCTTTGTACCAAACATCTTATCCATACCTTCGGTACCACTCATCATGAAGAGGTAATGGATTTGCTTGTTGAACTCATCCGCATGTGTGAACACACCGTTATAGGCCGTCTGTGGGTCAAGTCCGAAGATGGCACCGCTGAAGGTTCCCATATAAGAGAACTTATCCATATTGTTCAGCACGATATCGAAGGTCTGATGTCCACCCCATGACAGACCAGCCATTGCACGGTGGTCTCTGTCGGTGAGTGTACGGAACTTCTGGTCGATGGTAGGAATCAGATCATTGATCATCACCTCATAGAACGAGTTGCCGTAAGTACTCATACCCTGGCGGTTGTCACCACCACGGAAAGGTGCCTTGATATCGCCACTCTCCATGACTACAATCATCGGCACAGCCTCGCCTGAGGCAATGGCATTGTCCATGATATGCTGCATGTGGCCCTGTTTACTCCAGCCTGTCTCATCCTCACCCATACCATGCTGTAGATAGAGCACGGGATAGCGTTTCTTGGCATTCTGCTTCAGGTCGTATTCCGCCGGGGTATAAACCATCGCATGGCGCCACTCTTTGGTAGATTCTGCGAAGTAGTAGAAGGAACGTACCTCACCAGTGGGGACACCTGCCTGTGGACGGTAGTAGTCGCCCTCTTCACCCTCGGGTATCTCGATACCACCCGACTCGCGGTTGCAACCAAAGAAGGTCTCGGTAGCGGGGTCGATGAAATTGACGCCACCGATATTCATGAAATAATAGTGGAAGCCAGGCACAAGCGGATCGGACATAGCCATCCATCCGCCCTTTCCGTCAGACTGCATGTCATATTTCTTACCGCAGATATCCACGATCACCTTGCGGGCCTCAGGAGCTTGAAGATAGAAGTAGGCACGATTTTCCTTGTCAACCTTCGGGAACTCGTTACCGGGGATGGTTGTCTCTGCGAGGAAAGCATCAGCAGGCACTTCAATCTTCTTGGGCATCTCGATATAGGGGCGCTTAGGCTCAAAACCCAGATGACGGGCTACGGCCTCACCATAGCGACAACCCAGTTCACGATAACCGGCAGCGTCGAAGTGGAGTCTGTCAGGTCCGTTCGAGCAGTCATCGGAAGAGATCACCTGAGCAGTATGCAAGGTGTTCGGCAGTTCGTCGATCTGCTTCTTGCAGCCGATGCAGACACCTTGACCACCAGCCTGTACGATGTTACCTGCATAAAGGTTCACCTCCTCGGGCTTCAGTTTCAGGTCGCTGCAGAGGTTGTCATATACCTGCTTCACCATTCCGGCCCACTTGGGATCTCCGGTGTTCGTCTCTCCCTGATGCATCAGGATACCTTTGATCACACCGTCCTTCTGTGCCTTCTTGGCGAGAGTGACTAAACGTTCATAGGGATTATTGTTGTAAGCTTCGAGCATAGGAATCATCCAGCCTGGTGCTTTCTTGATATAATCCTTGATACTGTCGGTCAGGAAGCCTTTGATGTCGATACCGCCGATAGCCACATGGATGACACCGACCTTGATGTTCTCTGGCAGTGAGGTCACAAGGGTACGTCCGAACCAGTCGGCAGGTGTCAGACCTGTGTTAGGACGGCAGAGTGGGGGGATTGCCTCATACCACTCACCCATCTTCCGGGCGGGTAGTGCCTCTGTGGCGGGGTAATCAACAGCGGGCATCCACAGGAATCGTGGTCCCGGACTCTTCAGATCCTGTGCCTCAGGCTTCGCCGCACCTTCCATGTTCGACTGTCCGAAACACAGGAAGATGTAAAAATTGGGATCTGGTTTCTGAGCGTTTGCCGTTAGGGCGACAACACTCATCAGAATAGTGATAATCAGTTGTTTCATCATATTGTTATTAATTGGTTGTTATTGACTTTTTTATTCCTTATAGGTCTTTGGCGACTCGTTGCCGAAGAGATACTGGCGCTGGTAGCCCCCCAGGTCGATAACAATCTTCTCGAACACGATGCCGGGATCCAACGGATGGATGGTCAGCGTATGACTGTCACCCTTGCCGACAGGCAGTTCCACCACCTGCTCCACCACGCGACGAGCGACGGTGGGGTAATAGATCGTATAGATATTCTGGGGTTTTTCGTTCAGGTTGACATTGAAGTTCACGCTGACGGGCTGTCCCTCATCGATGCTGACCTCATAGACCATTCCGCCTTTATCGAGGAAGTCGAGGGTTGACTTTGTCACCACATGTACCTTGACGGTAGCGGGTGTCTCTCCTTTCCAGCGATAGACCAGTTTGCCGCCATCGGTACCTGTGGTATAAGGCATCAGGGCGATGCCGCTCAGGGTACGGCCCATATAAGGGATGACCGTCCACTTGGCCTCTCCGGCATCCGTGCGACTGTAGGTGTGTTCAGCCTCCATGCTGATATATCCGTGACGGGGAAGGAAGGTGGGACCAGTGGCGGGCAGAGCCACTTCTTTCAGTTCAGGACAGACGTCGGCGGGGAACCAGTCGTTCCAGTCCTTGTAGCTGATATGTTTCTGAGTCATCATACCGTCCCACTTACCACCGGCTATCTCTTTGTTGTACTGCAGGTTCAGCAGGGAGTCGCGCTTGAAGGCCTGACGACAGCGTTCTGCCCAGCAGTTTGCCTCGGGATCGCCTTGCTCTGCCAGTTTCAGGTTCATAGCCTGGGCGTAGTACATCTCGTAGATGTTACCCATTGCCTGTACCGGGAAGAGGATAATCTGTCGGTAGGCATCCTGGTATTCGGGCTTCAGCGTGATAAACTGGCGCAGGGCACGAGCCTCCAGAGACTGATATTCTGCCACTACCTTGGCAAACTCTTCTGTGGTATAAGTCGTTGCATCGAGCATCTCAGAGGTGATACGACCATTGTATTTGCTAACGAGGTTCAGGATCGAAGCTGCCTCACAGGCCTGATCTTCGCCGAAGCTCTCTGCACAGAAAGCACGGGTATGACAGAGCAGGTTGTCTGCGTTGTATTTCTGGGGATTCCATGCCATGTCCATGAAGAACTGGATGGGGTATTCCATTGGCTTCAGGTCGCCCACGTTCAAGATCCAGAGCTTCTGGATACCGCCGTTGTAGGCCAGCTGCAACTGTTCCCACATGTTCTGTGTCGGGGTGACGTTGATCCACTTGGTGTTACGCGGCGCACCCACGTAATCCACATGATAGTAGAGGCCCCAACCGCCTTTACGTTTCTGTTCCTCAGCGGTTGGCAGTCGGCGTACATTACCCCAGTTGTCATCGCAGAGCAGTACGGTGACATCGTCAGGCACGCGCAGGCCGGCATCGTAGTAGTCCTGCACCTCTTTATAGAGAGCCCAGATCTGTGGTGTCTCCTTAGCCGGGCGCTTGGTAACCTCCTTGATAATGCGGCGCTGGTTGTCGATGATATTCTCCAGAAGTTTAGTATCAGTGCTGTTGCCCATCGCCTCGTCACCATCGCCACGCATACCAATGGTTACAATGTCATCAGTCCCTTTCATGCGCTCGATGCCCTCACGGAAGAAACGGTCGAGGTTCTCCTTGTTAGTGGAGTAGTTCCAGGCACCCCAGCCCTTTCTGTCGCGGGCATACTCCTGATGGTTACGTGCCATCGGCTCATGGTGAGAGGTACCCATCATGATGCCCATCGCATCAGCTGTCTTCAAGTTCTCAGGATCATCGGCATAGAAAGCCCAGCCCCACATGGCGGGCCACAAGTAGTTACCCTTCAGGCGCAGGATGAGCTCAAACACCTTCTCATAGAAGCGGTGGTCGCCGTAGTTCGTACCAAAGGTGTTCTTTACCCAAGAGGTCAGACAAGGTGCCTCGTCGTTCAGAAACAGACCACGGTAACGCACGGCGGGCTCACCGTCGGTGTATTCACCTTTTATTATATAGAGGTCGCTGTGTTTCTCTACGGGCACATCTGCCCAATAGTACCA
This sequence comes from uncultured Prevotella sp., assembly GCA_900315695.1. Lineage (GTDB taxonomy): Bacteria > Bacteroidota > Bacteroidia > Bacteroidales > Bacteroidaceae > Prevotella. The sequence continues at coordinate 20,655 of ONAE01000023.1, forward strand.
GGGTGAGACACCGATCTGGCGCGACAACTCGTAGATACCATATACCGTACCACGCTTATCACTACCGGCTATCACGAGTTGGTTGCCGATAGTCTTGATGATAAATTTCTCAGTTTTGCCCTTTAGGTCGCTGAGCAAACCCTGCTTTACCCAGGCATCGATTTGCTTATTCACACCCACCGTTCCAATCAGGATTGTTGGCGTGCTCTCGTTGAGGGCAGGTTTCAGACCTGTCACTTGCAGGAAGTCGTTCTGTAGGTTGGCGGCAGCCAACTGCACGCAAGAGTGCTCTTCTGCAGCATAGCCGATGGTGGGGTTTTGTAACTGACATGTCTCAGCCTGAGGCTGGAAGGTCACGAACTGGTCGGCTGCCTTGACAGTCTGAGGGGCGATGAGGCTGAGGCTCATGCATAGCGCCATACTTATCTGGCGAATCATTCTTCTTTTCATAGGTCTGTTTTATAGCTTGATTTGTCGGCAAAGGTACAATAAAAAACGAAAGTATATGTTTACAAATGTATCATATACTTTCGAATTTGTTTCAAGTTGTTGGGGGGGGTATGCTTAAAACTCAAGGATGAGACTCTGACGGGGCTTGAGATCCAGGTTCTTGGAGAGATCGTAATAGCGGCCCGTGAGAATGTCCTTAACTTTGGAAGCCGTGCCGATGACCTCTTCATAGCGCGCTACATCCATCGTGGCAGGCTGACTGGTGCCGTTGAGGATAGTGAGAACGGTCTTTCCTTTGTACTGACGGGCGATGACATAGATACCATTGTAGGGGATAAACTGTGTCTGCGAACCTTTCGTGATAACCTCGTTGCCCTGACGCCAGTGCAGCAGTCTGCTCGTCCATAGGAACATGGCCTGTTCGGCTTTTGTACGACCATCTTTCGTAAAGGCATTGTGCTCGTCACCAGGGAAACCACCAGGGAAGTCTTTGCGAACGTTACCGTCGGTTACGTCTTTGGTACCGTTCATCAGGATCTCTGTGCCATAGTAGAGCTGTGGGATACGGTTGACAGTCAACAATAGGGCGAGTGCCTGTTTCAGGGCCAGCGTGTCGCGTCCATTGCCTAAGAAGCGGTCGGTGTCGTGGTTCTCAATAAAGGCCATCACACTCGACGGATTAGGGTAAAGGTAGTCATACACGAACGAGTAGTAGAGCCGGTTCAGACCTTTCCAGAAGCCGTCGGTCTCCTCGTTCTTGGCCTGTGTCAGCTTGTCGAAGAAGCTGAAGTCCATAACGGTCTTCAGATAGGAGTTACTCTTGGCAAGTTTCGAGTCCTTCTGCCAGGTGGCGGTATAGGCGGGCTCGGTCACCCACGTCTCACCCACGGTGTTGAAGTTGGGATATTCGTCGTCGAGTTCTTTCATCCACTGTGCCATGGCGTCATCATAGGCATAAGGATAGGTGTCCATGCGGATGCCGTCGATGCCTACGGTCTCGATCCACCAGATGCTGTTTTGGATGAGGTAGCGCATGAGGTGAGGATTATGCTGGTTGAGGTCGGGCATAGAAGGCACAAACCATCCTTCAGTTGTCTCCTTGAGATCAACCTTCGAGGCATAGGGATCTACGACAGGTGTCAGTTTATAGGATGTTTGCAGATAAGCAGACTTGGCAGGCTCCGACCCGTCGCTATTGGCTGTGAATCCCGTCATCGGGTCGCGCCCGCTCTGTTTCTCGTCGAGCCATTCAGGTGCGTTCAGCCAGTCTTTCGAAGGCATATCCTTTGTCCATGGGTGCTCAAAGCCGCTGTGGTTGAAGATCATGTCCATCACGATTTTCAGACCCTTGGCATGAGCCTCGTCGCAGAGGCGTTTGTAGTCATCGTTTGAGCCAAAGCGGGGATCCACCTTATAATAATCGGTGGTGGCATAGCCGTGATAAGTGGAGAAACCGTTCTCTGTGTCGGGAGAGTCATTCTCGAGGACAGGTGTGAACCAGAGGGCTGTCACGCCGAGCTCCTTGAAGTAGTCGAGATGTTCACGGATACCGTTGAGATCACCACCATGACGGAGTGAGGGCTTGGAGCGATCTTCCACATAGCTGCGCATACCCTTGATCTGTTTGGGGTGGTTGGCTCCCTGTGCAAAACGGTCTGGCATGAGCATGTAAAGCACATCGGCATTGGTGAAGCCCATGCGTTCCTCCCCCTTCTTCTCACGAGCCTTGAGCTGATAAGTCACTTTCGTCTTGTCGAAGTTCAGGGTCATCGTACCAGGCTGTGCATCGTGGAGGTTCAGGTAGATGAGCAGATAGTTGGGGGAATCGAGGCGCACGAGACTGTCGATCGTGACACCGGGATAGTCAGTGGTGACACTGCCCACGTCGCGGATGCCAGGTCCATAGACCATCAGCTGTACACTGGGGTTCTTCATTCCCACATACCAGTCGGTGGGCTCAATCCGATTGATCACTGTCTTTTTGGCTGCACTCATCGTCAATACGTTTGCCATCATGATGGCCATTATAAGAAATAGTCTGCACATAATGTTTTTAGTTTATCTTCCGATGCAAAGATAAGAAATTATTCCGCAGGTTGTATGCTTTGGGACCGTTTTTCTTTCAGTTGCAAGGATAAACGTTTGCACAAACGGGGAAAAAGGAATGGACAATAGAAAAGTTTAGGCGATTTTTATCCAATATCAGAAAATAGTTGTATCTTTGCAGCGATTATATATAATAATGTGTAACTAATAACTGACATGATGATAAAACTCAAGACGATGATTCTGGCAATGATGGGTTGCCTGATGATGTCAGTAGCCAACGCGCAAAGTGTCCGTGAGACGATCCGCTTGGATAAGGGTTGGAAGTTCAAGTTGGGTCATGCTGCTGATCCGCAGAAGGACTTCGGCTGTGGAACAGAGTATTTTAACTATCTGACAAAGGCGAACTCGATTCATAACGAGGGTCCGTATGTGCAGAAATTCGATGATGCTAACTGGGAGGAGGTACAGGTGCCTCACGACTGGGTGGCTACCCTGCCTTATGCGCCTGATGCCAGTCATTCTCATGGTTATAAAACCGTAGGCTGGAAGTATCCTGAGACGAGTGTGGGTTGGTATCGTAAGTTGGTGAAGATCGGCGAAGAGGATCTTGGCAAGCAGATAGAGCTGCGCTTTGACGGAATCTTCAGGAATGCCCAGGTGTGGTTCAACGGTTTTTATATGGGTACGGAGCCGAGTGGCTATGCGACTCAGATCTACGATATCACACCTTATATTAAATATGGTGAGGACAATCTGATCTGTGTCCGTGCCGATGCCTCGCTCGAGGAGGGATGGTTCTATGAAGGAGCCGGCATCTATCGTGATGTCTGGCTTGAGAAGAAGGCTCTGGTGAGTGTGGCACCCTTTGGTACATTCGTCTATGCAAGACTGCAAAAACCTTATACAGTGGCAGAACTCGTGGTGGAGACAGAGGTGAAGAACAACAGTCTGAAGGACAGCCGATGTGATGTGTCTCAGCGTCTGCTCGATGCTGAGGGTAAGGAGGTGGCGAAGTCTGCCCCACATACAATCTGCCTGAAGGCGAAGGAGACTATAGGTTGCAAGCAGCAGTTCACCGTCAGCCAGCCCCATCTCTGGAGCACTACCGATCCTTATCTCTATCAGGTGGAGACCACCGTCATGCAGGATGGTCAGGTCACGGATGTTTACCTGACAACGACAGGTATCCGTGATATCGCCTTCGATGCAGAACAGGGCTTTATCCTTAACGGACAACAGTTGAAACTGAAGGGTGTAAACCTTCATCAGGATCATGCCGGTGTGGGGTCCGCAATTCCGGATGCACTACAGGCTTGGCGCATCAAACAACTGAAGCAGTTTGGCTGTAACGCCTACCGTGCCTCTCACAATCCGATGACACCAGCTCTGCTTGACGTCTGCGATCGTGAGGGTATCCTTGTTATCGACGAGAACCGTCTGATGGGTATCAACGAGGAACACCTGCGCCTGTTGGAGCGGATGATCAAGCGCGATCGTAATCATCCCAGTATCATCCTCTGGAGCGACGGAAATGAGGAATGGGGACTTGAGAACACCGTTCAGGGCATACGGGTGGCAGAATTCATGCGCGAATATACGAAGCTGTTTGACCCCACGCGCCACAGCACCATCGCCAATGCTGGGGGTGCTGAGATGATCAAGGGACTCGACGTGGTGGGCTTCAACTATATTGTTCAGAACGATGTGGATAACCGCAAGCAGGCAAACCCCTCGTGGAAGATCGTCGGAACGGAAGAGACTACAGGTTGTGGTACACGTGGTTGGTATTTTGACACTCCTGATTATCCAGGTCGTATGATCAGTATCAACCGCACGGATAAGCCCGGTGTTGAGAATGTCATCGAACGCGGCTGGAAGTTCTATGCCGAGCGCCCTTGGGCAGCAGGACTTTTCTACTGGACAGGCTTCGACTATCGGGGTGAACCCAATCCGCTCAAGTATCCTGCTACCGATTCCGAATTTGGTATCCTTGACTATTGCGGATTCCCCAAGGATGAGGCATTCTATCTGAAGTCGTGGTGGACGGAGAGTCCTGTGCTCCATATCTTCCCCCATTGGAACCTGCAGGGACATGAGGGCGAAGAGGTGGAAATCTGGGCTTACAGCAATTGCGACGAGGTGGAACTGATTGTCAATGGCAAAAATCTGGGGCGTCAGACGATGCCATGTAACGGACACCTGAAATGGAAGGCCGTCTATCAGCCTGGTAAGGTGGTTGCCATCGGTTATGAGAATGGCAAACGGGTGATGACACAGACCATTGAGACCACCAAGCCTGCCGCAAAGACAGTGCTGAAGGCAGATCGTCAGACGATCACTGCTGATGGGCGCGATCTCGCTGTTGTAACCATCGAGGTACAGGACCAGAAGGGGCGTATCGTACCTGATGCCTGTCCGAAGCTGACCTTCCGACTGAAGGGTAATGGCCGTATCCTCGGTGTCGGCAATGGCGATCCGATGTATCTGGGTGAGGATCATCCGAAGGAGAAGGATTGTCACACGTTCAGCATTCCCGCCTTCAACGGTCTGGCACAAGTGCTGGTACAGAGTGGCGACGAGGCAGGCACGATTCAATTAAGCTGTGATGCTGAAGGACTGAAGTCGTCTTCACTCCAGATAACGACACGACAATGAACCAATCAAAACGGATTTAAATAAATACCAATCGTATGAACAAAACTATCATGACTTTGGCGCTGGCAGCTGTGTGCTGTCTGAGCGCATCGGCACAGGAGAAACTTTTCCAGAGTGCAAACGTACAATCACCAGTTATCAACAGTGATGGAACCGTAACCTTTAACCTCTTTGCCCCTAAGGCCATCAAGGTGGAGGTGACTGGTGACTTCCTGCCCACGCAGCAGATTGATATCCCAGGCCATGGCAAGTATGATGCCCCAGGTGTGGCTCAGTTGAAGGAAGGACCTAATGGTGTGTGGAGCTACACCACCGACAAGCTCGCCCCCGAGATGTACAGTTATACCTTTAATATTGATGGTATGACGGGAGTGAAGGATCCTGCCAACATCTACGTGAACCGCGACATCGTATCGTTCACCAACATCTTTATCGTCAGCGACGAGAAAGGCGACAAGGGCGACCTGTATAAGGTGAACGAGGTGCCACACGGCAATCTGAGCAAAGTGTGGTACAACAGTCCCACGCTGAAAATGCAGCGTCGTATGACCATCTATACCCCTGCCGGCTATGACAAGGGCGGTAAGTACCCCGTGCTCTACCTGCTTCATGGTGCCGGTGGCGACGAGAACGCCTGGAGCGAACTCGGACGCGCTGCCCAGATCCTTGACAACCTGATTGCCACTGGTAAGGCCAAGCCGATGATTGTGGTGATGCCGAATGGTAATCCTAACTGTCAGGCTGCCCCTGGTGAGTGGTCTTGGGGTATGTACACACCGGGTTTCCGTGATAGTGGTACTGGTCCTACAGCTCCTGCCGCAGCTTCTATTCCTGAGAGCTTCATGGATATCGTGAATTATGTGGATGCCAATTATCGCACAATTAAGACCCGAGCCGGACGTGCTGTTTGTGGTCTGTCAATGGGTGGTGGCCATACCTTCCACGTGAGCTTACTTTATCCCAACACCTTCGATTATTACGGACTGTTCTCTGCCGGACTCCATTGGGGGAAAGGTCAGATAATGGGTACTCCCTTTGCCGATCAGATTAAGGATGATGCAGATTTTGCGAAGAAGTCAGCTCGTTTGTTTGGAAGCAAGCCAAAGCTCTACTGGATGGGAATGGGCAAGACCGACTTCCTCTACCAAAGCACCGTTGACCTGCGTAACTACTGGGACAGCAAGGGTTACAAATACGAGTATGTGGAGACCGACGGAGGCCATATCTGGCGCAACTGGCGCATCTACCTCACGATGTTCGCCCAGAAGATCTTCAAATAAAAACCAATAGCCCGCTCCCCCCGAGCGGGCTTTTTCTGTCCTGTCATATCGAGCTCCACTTTTCCCCGTCATCTCGACTAAGCGCAGCGCATGGAGAGATCTCTCCACGTTGGTCGAGATGACAATAAAAAATCCCCGGCCGGTGTGGTCGGGGATTCGTTTTATGTTGCAATGGATTATGCAAACGGATTCTCAGTGGGGTAGAAGTTGCCCTTCGGGAAGTTGTAGTCGATCTCATCCACGGGGATACCCATGTACTTCAGAACCTCCCACAGGTACTTGCCCTGGTGACCGAACATCACAGCGCAGTGGTGTGGATAGTGCTTCTCGATGAGGACGTGACGATAGAAGCGGCTCATGTTCTTGATACCGAAGATACCGATAGAACCGAATGAGCGGGTAGCTACTGGGATCACCGTAGCCAGACCTGGCTGGATGTCACCCTCGAGGGTACCATTGGTTACCTCAACAGGCAGAGCGCGAGCCATAATGCGCTGGAAGCACATCTGACAGTTGCAAATCTTGCTTGAAGCGGTGTTTCCGCAGTGGAAGCCCATGAAGATCTCTTTCTCGGTGTAGCTGTCGCAAGCAAACTTCTTGCCCTTGATGCTCTCCTCGAACATATCCTGAGGAACGGTGTTGTTGATGTCGAGCAGCGTTACGGCATCCTGGCTGATGCAGGTGCCGATGTACTCTGACAGAGCGCCATAGATATCAACCTCACAGGCTACGGGGATACCACGACCGGTCAGACGGCTGTTCACGTAGCAAGGCACGAAACCGAACATGGTCTGGAAAGCAGGCCAGCACTTGTTAGCCATAGCCACGAACTGACGAGAGCCCTTGTGAGCCTCGATCCAGTCGGTCAGTGTCAGCTCATACTGAGCGAGCTTTGGCAGCACTGAAGGAATCTTATTACCTGTACCGAGCTCAGCAGCCATATCCTTTACTACACCGTCGATACGGGGATCGCCCTGGTGCTTCTGGAAGGCCTCGAGCAGGTCGAGCTCTGAGTTCTCCTCAATCTCAACATCGAGATCATACAGGGCACGGATAGGAGCGTTACAAGCCAGGAAGTTGTTAGGACGGGCGGGCGATGGGCAGGAACTCGTGAATCATCTCAGCACACTGACCAGCGTCGCCAACGGGCTCCTCTGGGATATAAGCGCGAGTCTTGCGCAGGCTCAGAGCCTGGCTGGCATTCAGCATACCGCAGTAAGCGTCGCCACGACCGTCGATCAGGTCTTTCTGAGTCTCCTCAGCAGCAGCGCAGAACATGGTGGGACCCTGGAACCAGTCAACGCAGAGTGCGTTACAACCAGCCTTCTTCACATCCTCCAGTGCCTGCTGGGCGTGAATCTCACTTTCAACGATAGTGATAGGACACTCGTAGATGCCTTCCTTACCAAACTTTTCTTCATACTTAGCGATAACGGCCTTGCGGCGGTTAACTGCCAATGACTCGGGGAAACAGTCGCGACTAACGGCGACGATACCCACCTTAATTACAGGTACATTATTCATATTCATTTTAAGTTTAAAAAGTAATGCTTAGTTCGCAGGTTGCAAAGATAGGCATTTTTCTTCATACAATGATACTTTTTGGCCTCAAATTTTGGAGGATTTGTATAAAATTAACGCTGACCGTTGGAACAGAAGCATAAAAATTGATAGGTTTTTGATGTTTTTGGCGGACTTTTTTGTATCTTTGCGCCCAAATTACAATTTTTAATAGTTATAACTTATGAAGAGAATCTTATTCCCATTTGTTGTTATTGTCTTTGGCGTTCTTTGCAGCTGTACCAAAGATGATAATGTGGTGACTGTGTCGGCTAAGAGCTATCTGACACTGTGGAATCAATGTGAGGCCGTGACAGCCCTTCAGGAGTATGTAGAGGATGTGACCAATCCTTCCTCTAAGAACTTTATAAGGAAGGAAGACCGAATAGCAACCTTCGACATGGACGGCACCTTCGTCGGCGAACTATATCCTACGTATTTCGAGTATAATCTACTGGAGGAGCGAGCACTGGAGGATGCTACGTATAAGGATATCGCCCCCGCCGATGTCAAGGAGGCGGCTCAGGAAATCAGAGACTTTGTCAGGAACGGCAAGGCCCTGCCCGCCCATTTCGACATGAAACACGCCCGTGCAGCGGCAAAGGCATATTCGGGCATGACGCTGGCAGAGTTTGATGCCTATGTGAAAGCCTATGCATCTAAGCAGGCTAATGGCTTCAAGGGTATGACTTACGGTCAGAGCTTCTATAAACCAATGCTACAGGTGTTTGACTATCTGAAGGCGAATGGCTTTACGTTTTATGTCGTTTCCGGTTCCGACCGCTTTATCTGTAGAGCACTGGTTGAGTCGATTGGCATCGAGCCTAATCGCGTCATAGGAATGGATGTGAAACTCCGCTCTTCCAAGCAGGGTACCGAAGAAGGTGTCAATTACACCATAGAGAAGGCAGAGGACCTCATCCGCACCGATGAACTCATCATCAAGAACCTGAAGACCAACAAGGTGTTGCAGATCAGTCAGGAGATAGGCAAGATACCTGTTCTGTCGTTTGGTAACAGCGGTGGCGACTGTGCCATGCATAACTATTGCCTGAGCAATCCGAAATACAAGACAGCTGTCTTTATGCTGATTGCCGACGATGATGCCAGAGATCATGCCAATCGGGAGAAAGCACTTGACTTAGGCAAGAAGTGGCGCGAATCTGGCTATTATGTCATCTCGATGAAAGACGACTTCAAGACCATCTACGGCGATGGGGTAGAGAAAACTGATTTTGTTTTTGAATGAAACAGAGAAAGGCATCCCCAATCGGATGCCTTTCTTATTCATCTTGAGTATAAAAAAATACGTTTCAAACCGGGTATAAGCACCAGGCCGTTGGGGTATAGGCAGACGGCTGTTGGGGTATAGGGGCGCGATGGCGGAAAGGGCTCTCTCTCCCTGCGATCCTTAGTACTTGTACTTGCGGGCATTAGTATTTGCACTTGAAAATATTAGTTTCCAACAACAAGAGTGGTTACGGTTACAGATGTAACCATGTAACCGCTGGGTGTGATTTGTAAACAATGTGTTTATGTAAGTTTCTTTAATTCAATATTATGCATTCAGAACTGTTAAATATTTTATTTCCGGAGGCAATATGGTTACATCTGTAACCGTGTAACCATTATACTTGTCTTGGGCCTGCTATCACGATAAGTACAGGACGATGGGGAGTTTGTTGCATAGTCTAAATGGCTGCAGCAGCCTGTCTGAGTTCTTCAAAATATCGTTGTGTAGCCTGTTCGTTTGCTTTTTGGGCATCTTGGGCTGCCTCACGCATCAGTTGCGACAGAACCTCGTCGGTAGGCGTCGATGCTCATACTGTAGTTATTTATTATTGTCGCTGCAAAGATAGGAAAGATATCAATACCTTCCAAATAATTCAGGAGTTTTTTATGTTTTTACCCCAAAGTTGAGTTTTCTTATAGTTTGTTTCCACTAAATTTAGTTTAACTTCCTTTCCAGATACCATATATACGATTTGACAGTACGATTCCCCTTGCTTTGCGCCTCCCTAAACCAACGCAGCGCCTCATCGTAATTCTCTTCGTTCACCTCCAGCATAGCCAGATGTCCTTCTGGCTTACCGTGACCTTTCTCAGACTGTCCTGCCTGCTTGAACATGTCGCTTGCCTTATCCAAGTCAACCTCCGCCCCAAGACCATACTCATAGCAGAAAGCCAACATCACTTGCAAACAGCTTTTCGTATTCCTTATGTCCCAGTTCCACGAGGTCAGGCTGCATGGCTCTGGTTTCCTCGCTTAATATATCCACCATATAAGCAGGACCATCCTCTGAAGATTTTTGCTCTCAACTTTTCGTAACTTTGGCTTCGCCGAACTTACCATGCACTCGGAAATGCAAAGAAAAAACGAGTTTTCCTTTGCATTTCTCTCGTTTTTTCGTAACTTTGTAATAAATTGCAGGATTTCTTTATATAAAGGCAGTTTGGGGAATTGAGGAAAAATGGGGTTACGATTTGGAGACCGTTCTCAATTCTACGTTCTGCTACAAATTGCATTCAATGAACTCCGACTTTGAGCCACCAGCCTTTTCTATGACTCTCTTTCGGGTGCAAAGGTACAACAAAAAAATGAAAGGACAAAGGAAATTCCTATTATTATTGAGTTTGGACGGAAATCTGTAGACATATAAACCAGTGGGCATATACAAAAGGTAAGAAATAAAGAGGGAATCTGTAGCCGACGTGTCAGCACAGACATCCTTTTTTCATCTGTCCAACACCTTTTCATCATTTCACCCAATCGGTATTCTTTACTACGACAGACGATAACATACGAAAGTCGTTTTTTTATTGGCGAAGCCGATACTGAGATGAAGTTTACGTCAGATAGTTTCCACCCAAAATAGATATTGCACGAATGGTAACTCTTTCGTAACTTTCACCACCTGTCCGAAGATTTCATAGCAGCATCATTGCAGTGGCCGTCTGCACGGCTTCCATCGAATTGTCAACGCTCAGTTTCTGGAGGATGTTTTGGCGGTGAGTGTTCACGGTGTGGATGCTGATGTGGAGCGTGTCGGCAATCTCCTTGCTGAGTAGGCCCTGCTTGATAAGCAGCAGGATTTCCCGCTCGCGCTTACTCAAGATATTGAAACGTTCTTCATAGAGAGCCAGTTTTTGCACGGCACCAGTCTCTACATTGATAATACTGGGATTGATGCCGTGAATCGGTTCTTGCTCTGGCGACAGTTCGTATAGGCAGGTAACGAGTCGCATTAGTCCGTCGGCATCGTTCATCTGGATGCGGGTCACATTATGAATATAGGTATAGTCGCCATTAGCCTTCTGCATCCTGATGCGGCAGGTGGCGTGGTATTTCAGCCGTTCCTCGGCCCTCATGTCATCCACCATCTCGAAGTAACGGAGTTCGAGCATCCGCTTGTCCACCAGGTCCTCAGGGTGGATGCGCCGATAGATGAAGTCCTCGTCGATGTCAATCAGTTCCTCCTCCGGCACCTCGCCGTGCAGCCCTAAGATGTCCACCAGCCTGCCAATGGCAAAGTAACTGCCGTTCGTGGCCAGATCGCTCAATATGGCGCACCCCTGACTGATGGCAGTCGATGCACCGATAAACCGTCGGCAGGCCTCGATGTCACCTTCATCCAGTGCCGATAGCCGGAACTCATGCCGGTGGAACACTGTCTGTAACTCCTTCCTCAGTACATCCATATCCTCTACACTTTTGGTTATAAATCAGTATTGCACGGTTCAAGGAATCCTTGTACCTTTGCACCGCACTTTCTCAAGTGCAAAGGTACGAAATAAAAATCAAATCAAAACCGAAATATGGATAATACAACAACGACAAAAGGACAAACGATTGACAAGCACAAGTTTGTCACACCACCCAGACACATTAACTTCCATGCCAAAAGGCTTTTTGGCGAGATGGGACGTATCCTTGACGGGGCTATTGCTTATATAGACCTCAATGGTGGAGGGCCAACGGAACTGCACACCCATGAGCATGACCACCTCTTTATCGTGACCGAGGGCGAGGCTCGTATACAATTGGGTGACCGCGAGGTGATTATTGGGCAAGACGAAGCATTCCTCGTTGACGGGCATATTCCTCATGCCGTCTGGAACAATTCGGATGGTATCACCAAGATGATAGGTATTTCAGTCATAAAGTAATATGAGCAGAATTTTAATATTGGTGGGCAGTATGCGTCGAGGCGGGAATACCGAGATGCTGGCGCAGGCATTTGCGGAGGGAGCCCGAGAACATCATGAGGTGGAGATTATTTCTGTGGCTGATGTCAAGGTCAATCCCTGCATTGGATGTAATTCCTGTTTTAGCAGAGCTGGTAATGCCTGTTCACAAAAAGATGATATGACAGCGATATACGCAAAGTTGAGGCTAACGGATGTCCTCGTCCTGGCCTCACCCGTCTATTTCTACGGCATCAGTGCCCAGCTAAAGGCTGTAATAGACCGACTGCACACGCCACTTCGAAACCATTTCCCTATCCGATGCCTCGCCCTGCTGTTAGTAGGTGCGTCCACCCTGCCAGAACTGTTTGATGCTATCGTGACCCAATACCGGCTCACCCTCAATTTCTTCCATATAGAGGATGCTGGCATGGTACTGGTTAGGGGAGTAAAAGACAAAGGTGACATCAAAACCACGGATGCCTTGGAACGAGCATATCGGTTAGGACAAAACATTATAGGATAACTATTAATTACCAAGATTATGAATGTAAAACAAAAGAAAATGTTATTGACGATGCCAAGCATCATCCTTATGTCAGTCACATGGTGGCTCGTATTCTACAACCTCTGTCACATGCCAAAGGCATTCTGCTTGGCAACTGTGGCGTTCGTGATTCTCTCAGCTTTCAGCAAGGCGATTGTTCCTGCCGAGATGAAGAGGCCGAAAGACATACTGATAAGCGCTATTTGGGCTTTGGTATGGTTTCCGTGGCTCTGCTACGAACTGCTGTTGAGGCATGGAGTTTTAAGAAATGCTATGGCTATAAGTGTCTTCTGCTGTATGGTCTTGTCCACAAATGCGGCAGTTAAGATTGACCGTATCGAACCGACAGACTGGTATGTTGGGATGAAGAACACCTCGCTCCAACTGATGATCTATGGCAAGGATGTGCGTAATGCCAATGTCACGACAGACTATTCTGGTGTTGCCATCGACTCCGTCGTCCGTTTGGACAGTCCCAACTACCTGTTGGTCTATCTGAATATGGCAGAAGCCAAGGCAGGTGAGATGGTACTGAAGATAGATGGCAAGCGAGTCAGGTATCAGTTGAAGCATCGGGAGAAACGCGGCGAAGAGCGCATTGGATTTACCTGCGCTGATGTGCTCTACCAACTGATGCCCGACCGCTTTGCCTCTGGCATGGTGGAGAACGACCAACTGATAACGATGAATCCCTATCAGTGCGACCGCTCCAACCCCAACCTTCGTCATGGTGGCGACTTGGAGGGAATCCGTCAGCATCTGGACTACTTCAACGAACTGGGCGTAACCGCCCTTTGGTTTACACCCGTCTTGGAGAACAACTCACCTGACCGCGACGGTTCCAGCACCTACCACGGCTATGCGCCAACTAACTACTACCGCATAGACCCGCGCTTCGGCAGCAATGAGGACTATCGCATGCTGACCGATGAGGCTCACAAGCATGGACTGAAAATGGTGATGGACATGATATTCAACCACTGCGGCTTTGAGCATCCGTGGGTGGCAGATATGCCCTCATGCGACTGGTTCAACTGCCCGGAGTGGTTGACCGATGCAAATGGTGAACCGACTGCCAACGAGAAATATCAGCAGACGAGTTACCAACTGACGCCCGTCCGCGACCCATACGCCTCGAAGATAGACCTGCACGAAACGCTGGAGAGTTGGTTCGTGCCATCGATGCCCGACCTTAACCAGCACAATCCCCACGTGCTGCGCTATCTCATTCAGAACTCCATGTGGTGGATAGAGACTATAGGCATCGACGGCATCCGTATGGACACCTACCCCTACGCTTTCGGAGATGCCATGTCTGAGTGGATGCAGGCTATCAACGAGGAGTATCCCAACTATAACGTCGTCGGAGAGACGTGGGTGACGGAGCCTGCCTATACTGCTTCCTGGCAGAAGGACAACTGGCTGACCAAGGAGAACAGCCACCTGCCTACCGTGATGGACTTTGCTTTCTACGACCGCATGGTACAAGCAGCGGGTGAGAACACCAACGACTACGGCAAAGGCCTCAACCGCATCTATAACTCGCTGGTCTATGACTACCTCTATCCCAATCCGTCGAGTGTACTGGCTTTCATAGAGAATCACGACACAGACCGCTATTTAGGAAACGGAACGGATACTCTCGCACTGAAACAAGCGTTGGCATTACTGCTGACCATCAATCGCATTCCTCAGCTTTATTATGGTGTGGAAATCCTGTTGAATGGCACGAAAGCACAGGGCGACGGCAATGTGCGGCAGGATTTCCCTGGCGGCTTCTGGGATGACAGCCGAGATGCTTTTACAGCTGAAGGGCGCACAGATGCGGAGAACAGCATGTTCCGTTGGCTCAGCCGTCTGCTGCACTGGCGACAGGGTAATGAGATCATCAGCAAAGGCACAATGACGCAGTTTATACCGTATCGAGGCATTTATGTTGTTGCCAGACAATACCGAGGACGAACGGTTCTTATCATCCTCAACGGAACGCCCGACGTCACCACCTTGCCTGTCAGCCGCTATAAGGAAGTCATCGGACATCACCGACAAGGCCGAAACGTCATTTGCGGCTGTGCTGTTGATCTCAGCAGAGAGATAGAACTCCAACCCCGTGAATCACTCATCATAGAATACTGAATAGCGTATGAAGCCACTGATATTGAAACAAGACCTGCTGGCGGCATTCCATGAGTTGGGAATGCACGAGGGAATGACGGTGATGGCGCATACCTCATTGAGCAGTATGGGGTATGTATGCGGAGGCGCACCGACGGTGATAGAGGCACTGTTGGAAACTGTTGGGAAGGAAGGGACGATTATGATGCCGACACAATCGTGGAAGAACCTTGATCCCGATGTGGGCGTGCATCCCGAAGTGAGCGAAACAGATTGGCAGATAATACGCGACTACTGGCCCGCCTACGACAAACGGACGACACCGACGCAGACGATGGGAGTCGTCGCAGAGTTGTACCGTCAGTGGCCTGGCACGCTAAGAAGCGACCACCCTGCCCGCTCCGTATCGGCTAATGGGAAGATGGCCGGCTTTCTTACTGGGCACCACGACCTGTCGAATATCTTCGGAGACGGCTCACCCATAGGGCGGCTCTACGACATCGACGGATACGTACTGCTGATTGGTGTGGGTTATGACAAGAACACCTCTCTGCATTTGGCTGATGCCCGTGCCGAATATAAGAGCAAGCACACCACGATAGAGCATAGTGCCATCATGGAGAATGGGTGTCGTGTCTGGAAAGCTTACGAGACGCTCTACGTCGATGGCAAGGACTTCACTCAAATAGGCGAGGCCTTTGAGCAGACGCATCCCGTCGCTAAAGTCCGGCTGGGGAATGCCGTACTCCGACTGATGTCTCAAAGGCAACTCGTAGACTTCGCCGTGAGATGGATAGAAGCACACAGAGACTGAAAATTCATCAGTTTTGGGTATTGCACAAATGGAAAAATCGCCGTACCTTTGCAGCGCAAATTCAAGATACATATGCAAAGAAGATATAAAAGACATAGGTTCTTGCAGAGCAAGCGGCCTTTGGCCGAGCGAGTAGCCATAGACATCCGTCGGGAGAGGACTTACAGCTGTAGGTCCTCTCTTTTTTCTGAACGGTTTTGAATATTGTTCATTTTTGAAGAGATAGAGACTATGCAGATACAAAAGGAACATACACGCGAGCAGATACTACAGGCGGCAGAGCAGGCTTTCCACCAACAAGGCTTTGCCAAGACCTCGATGCGCGACATTGCCCGGCTATCGGGCGTGGGTGTGGGAAATCTCTACAACTATTTCCCAAAGGGTAAGGATGAGATATTCCGCCTGATAGTCAGTCCGCTGATACAGGACATGGAACGGATGGTTTACGAGCACCACGATGAGCGGCATGCAGAGAGGTACTTGGACTACTTGAGCAACGGAAATCCAGAATTGCTGGAATACCAGATGCGGGAATACCTCTCTCTGATGCGCCGCCATCGTCGCCTGATGGAACTGCTTTTCTTTCGGGCGCAAGGCTCGTCGTTGGAGAACTTCATGGACGAGTTTACCGACCGCTGCACGGAACAAGTGGTACGCTTCATGAAACGGGCAGCAGAACTGCGCCCAGACATAACGCCTACATGCAGTCCGTTCACTTATCACCTGCACACGGTGTGGATGTTTACCATGTTCTGCGAAATTATCAAGCACCGGCTGCCCCCACGGGAGGCGGAACGGGTGGTGCAGGACTATATCACCTTTGAATACAGCGGATGGAGAGAGCTTATCAGACGATAGGCTCTCTTCTTCGTTATGGCTGAATGATTTTGGATTTTGTTCACTAATAAATAAAGAACGTATGAAAGAAAAGAAGAAAAAGAAGGGACTCGCAAGGCTCATGGAGATTGCGGGTCAGAGAAAAGGGCTGCTCATTGTGGCTGGCACATTGTCAGCACTAAGCAGTGCGTGTATGTTGGTGCCCTATTGGGCTGTGTATGAAGTGCTACGGCTACTATTGACAGGCAATGCAGCCAGTGGCGAAATGGTGCATTGGGGCTGGGTGGCCTTCGGTGGACTGGTTGCAGGGCTTTCAGTTCATCCTCAGTCAGGAACTCCCTTTCCTTGCAGTTGGGGCTGATGTGAAACTGTGCGAAGGGATTGCGGGGTATCTTGCCGTTATAGTGCGCCCTCAGCACGACACCCTTCAACCACATGCAGCGCTGCCAGATGGTGGCGTTGGCCAGTCCCCGGTCTGTGCTGAGGTAAACGGAAAAGTCCTTGATAAACTCTGGCGTCAGTTCCAGCATTGACATATCCGTGCGACGGTAATGAGATTGGATGAACTCAGCCACATCCTTTCGTGACCTTTGCATGGCCCACAGGGTGCTTGCAACCCTGTCCTTTCCCACACGCTTCTTCTGATTGGCGATGTCCTTGTCGAATGCCGACAGAAGTGTCTCGTACTCGCTGCCAAAGCCCTGATAGGCATTGCGCACCATCTCGGCTGTTACGAAAGCCTCTCGGTCTGACAGGTGCTGATAGTGCTTGATAATCTGCGCCTTAATGTTGTCGAGGTCGCGGTTAATCTGCAAAGCCTCCTTGCTGCGTCCTTTGGCACAATTGCCCTTCACGTCCCACATATCAAGCGGGATAGACTTCTTACAACTGAACTGGCTTTGGGTGCCGTTGATTGTCACTCGTCCCATCACTGGAACAATACCCTGTTTCTCCTTGCTTTTGTTCACGTAGAACAAGATTTTGAAAGTTGATCTGCTCATACTTCACTTACGTTTTTTAATTCCGGCTGCAAAACTACATTCTTTTTCGGAATCCATCGCTATGCAAAATATAGCAGTTTGAGGCAGTTGAAACGGGCGGTGAATGATGCGCCGTTCTTCCCAGAATTGCGTAGCCGATTAACAAAGTTTAACCCCGCTTCCCAACCTGTTTTCAGGGTTACGATTTGGCAACCTAACTTCTTCACCAATCCTCCCAATTTTGCGTAATCCCGATTTTTGAACTTCCTCGATTTTCCCCTGATTGCCTTTATTTACGGTCGAATTGCGTTAATCTTCCAAAATCCCTCGTTTATTACAAGCTTTTTATGTAACTTTGCAAGTCGAAAATGAAAAAGACAAGAGCAAGATATGAATACAGAAACAATTAAGCGAATCGTTGACGATGAGCGGGTTGAGCGGCTGACTGCCCAGTTGTGCCGCCATTGGGATGTGGCTACTGAGCGTCTGGAAGAGCTCGTGCAAGACCTGAACGAAGGAATGGACACCTGTGCGGAGGCAGAGATCTATGCCGCCCTGATGCGTATGCAAAGTGCAATAATGGCACTGATGGAACTGAACAAGCTGCCTTGTACCTACCTGTTTACGGCATATCTCGAGCGCATTGCTAAGACCGTTTCCAACGAAGACATACGCGGTTCTGTGGTGAAGCTGATAGAGCAGCTATTTTCCAAGAAGTCCGCCCAGCCGCAGACATCCTTCTTCGACATGGTGAACCAGTCGATGGCACAGCACTTCGCCTTGTCTCCCGAGCATCAGGCCACCATCCAGCAGAAGGTAATGCCCATGCAGCAGATCTTCGCCATCTGTGCCCAGCACCTGAAGTCAACCGACCTCATGATGTTCGCCTCTATCATTCAGGAGCTGAACACAGAGGGTAATGCCATGGATCATGAAGAGACTATCCAACACCTGAAAAAGATGCGCCAGGCGATGGATACCCTCGCCACGCAGATGAACGAGAACCTTCAGATGATGCTGATTTGGTTAGGCATTCTCACGCTGCTGCCCAGTATGATGGTAAGTCTGATGCAACAGAGTCAGCGCGACAGCAAGGCGATGGCCAACTTATTTAATAAGGTACTGGTGCACGTACGTGAGAGTAATGCCTGGTGGAACTATTGGAAAGAGCATCGTGATACCCTTCGTGTGGTGAGTGACGACAGTTCATGGAAAGACATCATGACGGCTGAACGCTCCAAGGAACGTAAAGAACTGGGGCTGGTGCCTGGAGGGCTGTTTGCCAAGTGGACCACCGACCGCGAGGCTTTCGAGGCGGATTTCTTGGATGCCCATCTCAGCGATGACGAGGTGCGCCATTTTATCTTCCATCTGGTCACTCTGTCGGAGATTGCCAGAGAACTCGACCCCACGACGAAGTTTGGCGATGAGCAGTTGGTGAACAATGAGCTTCAGAGGGTGGGAGAGGCTGTCCTTTCAGCAGCTCAGAAACTCCATCCGTTGGTAACAGACGCCTGGTTCCCTCACTATGATGCCATGTGGAAGGAACTGATTGAGGACGAAAACATCTTCAACCATCTGAAAGTTTCGCGCAAGAGTCCACACAACAACCTGTTTACTGCACGTTTCTTCTGCCATCTGGTGGGAGAAATGAAAAAAAGTGCAGTCTTTGGAGGCCATTCGGACAATGATCTGGCAGAAAAGTTGACTGAGAAGATGTATGTGGGTACTTTCAGGAAAAACATTCAGGAAGGAATGAACGATGAAAACACGAAAATACGAAAAGCCTTCAATACTATCTATCAGAAATATAGCAACTTAGCGCATCCAAACAAGTAGTTGCACTCCAAGTGGAAATTATCCCCATTTGAAAGTGCAATCTCCCTTGCGAGCTTTGCCGTCGCTATGATAAAGATGGCAAAGACATTTAGCAGCAAGCCTCGCCAGGCGAGCATGGCTGCTTACCGTCAACTGCTGGCGGAGAATCACGTGGAGGAAATCCTCCTGGATGTGAAGCAGAACAAGTAAGGCTGAAGATGCGGTGCCCTCAGGACTCTTTTTCCTCGACATCGATGAGAAAGGTCTGACAGAACAGCTCTGGCAGAAAGTTCAGGACGAGAAACTCATCGAGGAATTTCGTATTGTCTATTTTGCCGAGAGTGCCGGTGGGGGTACCCACATCTGGGCTTGGCGTACTCCAGGACTTTCTATTGAGGAGGACATCCAAAGGCTGGCGAGTCGCCTGGGTGTCAGCTACGACTCGCATGTCACCGACTTGGCCCGTTGCTGTTTTATGGTCAGTGAGCAGTATGTAAAGCTGTTGGATCCCATCGTCTTTGAAGAATCAGACTGGAAAGAGGTAAAGGTTGAGAAGATGGACGTTCCCACTCCAGCTTCAGACAATGCTTCTTCACTTCTGGCTTTCAAAGGTATTGCTTACGAGAAGATCGTTCAGAGCCTGCTCCTGAAACTGGGTTATGGTGATGCTCCTGTGACAGGAGAGCGTAACATGGCCCTCTACACCTTGAGCCGTTATCTGCGATTCATCTGTGACTTCGATGAGCAGAAGCTCTTTACGATTCTGCCACATTGGGGACTTTCTGATCATGAGGTGATGTCAACCATCAAGAGTGCTGTTGGCAGTACCCGTCCTGCCGAGATGCCTTCACCGATGAAAGAGGTGCTCTCTTTGATGGGAGCAACCTTGGAGAACAACGATGAGGATGATGATGATTCTCTCGTACCTTCTGTCGATAACGAACTGCCAGCCATCCTTCAGGAACTGGCTGATCACGCCCCAGAGGAGTTCAAGGAAGCCACTCTGATAGCAGCAATGCCGATGCTGGGCACGCTGGCTACTGGCATCCGTGCCAAATATCGTGACGGAAAGTTGAATTCCCCCAGTTTCATTGTGGATATCGAGGCTCCTCAGGCCACTGGTAAGTCGTTTGTGGACGCTGAGTTCGAGTTGCTGATGGATCCTATCATCAAACAGGACGAGGTGGAATGGCAGAAGGAGATGGCCTACTCGCTGGCCAAGAAAAACGGTGAGGAGGTGGAGAATCCCTGTGCTCAGATCCGTATTATCGAACCCAATATCGGTGTGTCGGCCTTCCTGGAGCGAGCCCTTTATGCCAAAGACAAGCATCTGTTCACCTATGCCCCTGAGATCGAGACGGTCCTGAAGAACAACAAGGGAGGTGCCTGGACGGAGAAGAACGACCTCTTCCGTCTGGCCTACGACAACAAGCCCTGGGGTCAGCATCGTATCTCGAAGGACTCATTCTCTGGCAAGATCACCCTTCGTTATAATATGGTGTTGTGTGGTACCCCCAACAAGTGCAGGGCTTTCTTTGCCGATGCCGAGAGCGGACTCGTGAGCCGAGTGACACCTGTGGTGCTGCCTGATATGGTGGGTGCCAAGATGCCTCAGTTTAAGGTCTGGACAAAGGAAGAGGAGGAGAAGGTGAAGCGTCAGTGCCTCTGCCTGATGGATGAGGAGGGTGAAGTAGATCTGCCTCTCATCAACAAGGCCATTGAGGCATGGGACGAAGGGAAGCGTCAGGAGTATCTGCAGACCTTGCGTTATTCACTCGATGTGTTGCGCCGTCGTGCTGCCCTCAATGGTTTCCGTGCCGGCATCATCGCCTATCTGCTCGAAGGTCGTCAGGAGACGGAGCGAGCCATTCAGTTTGCCGTCTGGTATGCTGAGCGTTGTCTGCACTATCAGTTGCAGATCTATGGTGATAAGATTGATGCACTCAATAACGCCAAGTTGAGTCCGAAGGCTTCGAAGGGCAATATCCGCTATCTGGATCTCCTCTCTGCCGAGTTTACAGCACAGGAATTTCAAAACCTGCGCCAGGCCAATAATGAGTCAACTGTGGTGAAGACCATCATTCACCGCTGGAAACAAGAGGGTCTTGTTATAAAGATCGATACGAATCTTTGGAGGAAAACAATTAAACCACAGAATTATGCCGAGGAAGAATAAAGGAATGTGGTATGAGGTTCATCCTACACCCGTCAAGGGTAAGGACGGAAAGAACCTGGTGTATGTGCGTCCGCAGAGCGGTATGAAGTTGACGAT
The DNA here is from genome assembly GCA_900315695.1 of uncultured Prevotella sp. Taxonomy (GTDB): domain Bacteria; phylum Bacteroidota; class Bacteroidia; order Bacteroidales; family Bacteroidaceae; genus Prevotella. Next base: position 42,217 of record ONAE01000023.1, read on the forward strand.
AAAGCAACTGGAAGAATACGGCGAACGTATGAACTATCTGCGCTATGGGGAGTTGAGTCGAGCTTTCGACTCATTCCTCCACGTGGCGGGAAGGTATCTGGCTGAGGGCTATCGTATTGATACACCCATCGGCTCGTTTGCCCCCAGGCTGTCATTGGCCAGGCAGGTGACAGATGCCGAAGAGGTGAAAGACCGTGACGTGAGGCTCGACGGAGTGGAGTATAAACCGGGTAAGTTGTGGGACAGGGAGATCAAGAAGTGGCTCGACGGGTTCCGCCGCAACCACAACCCTGACACTCAGGCTATTCTGGCTGATAAGGAGAGCCTGGAACAGGTGATGAGGGATTGTATCCAGAAAAATCAGGGCTATATCACGGCAGGCATGTTTGCACGTGCCTCAGGACTGACCCTCTACTCTGCCCGTAAGCAGCTGAAGGAGTGGACCAAAGGCGACTGTCCCAAGCTGATGATGACACCCAGGGGCAAGGAGCATATCTATACAGAGATTTGAGGAATGGTTGATGCCAGTATGATTCAGCTTATTGCTGCAAGAAGAGTCTGCGATATTCCTGGGGGGTGATGCCGGCTACCTTGCGGAAAAGGCGGATGAAGTAACTGTGGTCACTGAAGCCCAACTTGTAGGCTACCTCTTTCACTGAACTGTCGGTAGTGAAGAGAAGCAGTTGGGCCCGTTCCACCTTCTTCCTGTTGATGTACTGAATGGGCGACAGTCCAAACTCTTGTTTGAAAAGGCGGATGAAGTAGGTCTTGGTAACAGATGCTACATCCGCCAATTCTTTTACGTCTATCTCGTCGGAGATATGTTCATGGATATGCCTGAGAACACGTTTCATGCGCTCATCGGATGTCCAGATGCGGGGCTTCGCCTCCTTGATAAACTGTGACATCATCATCAGCATGGCACCTCTCAGCTCCATCTTCTCCCATAATGCCATATTCCTGTAACGTGCCACGTAATCGGAGGTCTGCGCGGAGGTGTCGTAACTTTTGGGGTCTGCACCAGGTAGTCTGGCATCAGGATAATGCAATGCCAGATGCTCGAACAGTTGTTTGATGTCCTTTCCCGCCGGAACCTCAGTTGGCAGCTCGTAGGTTTCATGCAGGTTCAATTCGTTCTTGAACCCCTCGTACATGTGGATGTAATACAGTTTGAACACACCGTGACACTCATACGAATGGATGGTATAGGCAGGAATGATATACATGTGTTCAGGTTTCAGCCTGACATCTTTTTCTGGCAGATGAAGCATGGCCTC
>ONAE01000038.1 GCA_900315695.1 uncultured Prevotella sp.
CCCGTACGGCAGTTTAGCAAACTGCTGGTTTCAGCCACTCACCCATCCTTCCAAGAATGCTTCGTGTTAGAAACCGAGGGGTTATCTCCTCAAATGCGGATGCAAAGGTAAGACTATTTTTTGGTTCCTGCAAATTTTTGAGCAACTTTTTTTGAAAAAAGTTATTTGAATGCAACAACCTCCGACAGCTCTGAGTCGAAGTAGAACGTGTTTTGCAGGGTGTCGCCATTGCTTATATAGCTCATTCTCAGGTAGTAAAGGTCACCTGTGGGCATTTTACCATAGGAGATGCCTTTCTTGTAGCCTGAGGCACCACGCTGACGCATAACGGTGATGAGTGAGTCGTTGAGATGGCGAGTGGTGCCAATATCAGCGAAATCCTTGCCACTGATAGCTGATGGATTTTCCATGTTTTCAGCCACAAAATCTTTGGCGAGACTCTCAGCCTTATGCTGCCGTCCGCAGGAAGCGAACAGCAGAGCTGATATACCTATTATAATATACGCGCGCGACCTCATTTCTGCGGAATATTATTAAGTACATCGAGCAGGTGATCCCAAACCATCTGGACGGTAGGGATATGCAGGCGCTCATCGGGTGTGTGAACAAATCGGAGAGTGGGACCAAAACTAACCATATCAAGCTGGGGATAACGCTCGGAGAAAAGTCCGCACTCAAGACCTGCATGGATGCCTCGAACAATAGGCTCTTTCTTGAACAATTTCTTATACGATGCAACGACAATCTCCTGCAACTTGGAGTTGGCACGCATCTTCCAAGCGGGATAGCCTTCGCCAGAGATGGTTTCTGCACCAGCTAGTTCGAAAGCAGCCTGAATGGTATAGCACATATTGTCGAGGTTTGACATGACGTTGGAACGCTGTGATGACAAGATGTCGATGGTAGTTTCGGATGTGTGGATACTGGCAATATTGCTGGAAGTTTCTACCATACCACCGAGGGCCTCATCCTGACAGATGGCATAGATGCCGTTATCGACTGCCTGCACTGCCCAGATGAAATTCTTGGCAACAACGGGATCGATGATTGGTTCAGCCTCGGTGCTCTCCATCTGGAACTGCATCTGGGTATCGGTGACATGGAACTCGTCTTCTACCTCTGAAGCAAAAACATTCCAATCGGCACGTACGTTCTCCTTCAGGTCGTTGGGAACTGCCAGCACAAAGTAGCCGTCGCGAGGGATGGCATTGTGAAGTTTTCCGCTATGGAACTGAGCCAACTGGACACCCTCATAACGCTTCATAGTCTGGAAGATGAAACGGGCGAGAATCTTGATGGCGTTGGCGCGCTTCTTGTTGATGTCGTCACCAGAGTGACCACCGACGAGTCCTTTCAGAGAGCCTTTGATGAAGAAACTGCCTGCAGGGGCCTGCTGGCGCTGAAAAGTGAACTTGGCAGTTGTGTTACGACCTCCGGCACAGCTGACGAAGATTTCACCTTCATCCTCAGAGTCAAGATTAATAAGGTAGTCACCTGTCATGAAGCCGGCCTTCATACCTTCAGCACCGGAGAGCCCCGTCTCCTCATCGCGTGTGAAGACACACTCGATGGGACCGTGCTGGATATCGTCGGAAGCAAGAATAGCAAGCTCAATAGCACAACCGATACCATCATCAGCACCGAGGGTGGTGCCCTCAGCGGTGAGCCATTCTCCATCAATGTAGGTCTTGATGGCATCCTTGTTGAAATCAAACTCTACATCGACTAGTTTGTCACACACCATATCCATGTGACTCTGCAGGATCACGGTCTTACAATTCTCCATGCCTGTGGTGGCAGGCTTGCGGATGATCACATTGCCTGTCTCATCGACATTGGTGGCGAGACCGTGGGTTTCACCCCAGTTCTTGAGGTACTCAATCATCTTCTCCTCGCGCTTAGAAGGACGGGGAATTTCGTTAATCTTCGCAAATTCAGCAAAGACAACAGCGGGTTTTAAATCGTTTTTATTCATTATTAATGTATTTTTTGATTGAATTCGATATAAAATGCTTAACTTTGCAGCGCAAAATTACAAAAAATGATTGAAACTCTGCTCATCAGCACGTTAATAATTGCTATTGCGATGGTATTTTTCCTTGTGAGAGTACTATTTGTGAAGCATGGCGAGTTTAAGTCGCAGCATATTCACGACTCTGAGGCGATGAAGGAACGCGGGATTCACTGCGTGATGGATCAGGATCGGGAGATGCGACAGAAGAGCAAGTTTGCGATAGATGAACATTAAATATTAAATAAAAGAATGAAAAAGTACATTTTCTCTGCACTGACCATCGCAGCAATGATGGTATCGTGTAACAATGCAGGTCCAAAGATGGACGAGCAGCCCGCTGCTGCAGGAAACTCTACCTCTGGCGTGAAGATCGCCTATGTGGAGGTGGATTCTCTTATGACTCAGTATGACTTCGCCAAGGATTACAGCGTAACCCTGCAGAAGAAGTCCAACAATGCCCGTAACACCCTGACCCAGAAGGGTAATGCCCTTCAGGCTGCTGTGAACAACTTCCAGCAGAAGATTCAGAACAATGGTTTCCAGAGCCGTGAGCAGGCAGCTGGAGTGCAGGCAGCCTTGGAGCGTCAGCAGCGTGATCTCCAGGAACTGCAGGTTCGTTTAGAGGGTGAGCTTGCCTCTGAAACAGCGAAGTTTAACGAAGCTCTGCGTGACTCTCTGCAGAATTTCCTGAAGGACTACAACAAAGATAAGAACTACGATCTGATCCTTTCAAAGGCTGGCGACAATATCCTGTTGGCTGGTAAGAAGTTTGATATCACTCAGGACGTGATCAACGGTCTGAACAAGCGTTACAAGCCCGCAGCAAAGCCCGCAGCAAAGCCCGCAGCTGCTGAGGAGAAGAAAGAGGAGAAGAAGTAACCTCTCTAGTTATCACATAGATAAGAGGCACTCGAGCAATCAGGTGCCTCTTTTTTTTGTCATCACGAGTCCCTTTGTCGCCCCAAGCATCCATAGAACGCAATCCTGTCATCTCGAGCGGAGTCGAAAAATCTCCCCCTGTCATCTCGACTAAGTGAAGCGCATGGAGATATCTCTCTACTCAACTCCGTTCAGTCAAAAAGACAGGTGAAGAACGAGAGAAAATTTACACTCGGTGGAACAAAATGGTGTGGAGGAATCTAATTATGCGACAAAATACGGGACCATAAATTGATTCTGTCGCTTTTTTTTTATTTGTCGCTATAAATTATGAAGAAAATGCAATAATTATTTGGAAATATGGGCTAAAACATCGTAACTTTGCACCAACTAGAATTAATAGAATAGTAACAATTAAAATTATAAAGAATATGAAATCAATTAAGTCAACAGCTATTTTGATTCTTGGCAGCCTTTTTGTTGCTATCAGTTTTGCAGCATGTTCTGCAGAAGATAACATCCCCGAGAAAGCTCCTCAAGTCCCTAGTAGTAGTTATCCCATCTCAGATGTTCATGTGATAGAAAAAGGCTATTTAAAAGCCGAGCTGAACAAAGATAACCTCCTTGACGATATCAGTCAGCTCAAGGCCGAAGATTTCAAGTACACTGTTCTTTCAGAAACTGAAGCAAAGGACCTCGCAGAGCGAAAGCTTAGCGATAGCGGATCAAGTGACTTCTACCTGTATGCATGGACTACACTGAACTATCGTTGCAAGACCGCCGACGGGACGGAGAAAGATCTCTCTGAACTAATCGTATGGCCCTACAGTTCACTTATCTCCTGGTCTCCCAGTCAGTTGGTCATTGGCTGTCACAGTACTATTACCAGCAACGAACAGCGCCCTTCTAACTTCACCAATCTGCCGAGTGCCGGTGAAATCAATATGCTGGCACTGTTCGCCAGCGTCGTAAGCCAGAATGCACTGGTTATCGTGCCCGACTACGAAGGGTATGGTTCAACAGCAGATATCCCCCACCCCTACTGCAACCGCGACCTCACAGCCTTGCAGGTGGTAACTGGTGTCAAGGCTGGACTCAGCTATTTTGAAAATAATGTGACAACAATGAAGGACGAATGGTCGAGCGTAGCCATCGGTTATTCACAAGGTGGTGCTGTAGCAGCAGGTGTCTTACGCTACTGCCAGCAGAACAACGAGAATTCACTCCGACTGAAAGGTGCCGTATGCGGCGATGGTCCATATGACCCGCTGGCCACACTGAAGCGCTATATCGAGATGGACAAACTCTACATGCCCGTAGCTCCCACCTTACTACTGAAGGGTGCCGTTGATACCGATCCCGATATGAAAGTCGCAGGCTGCCAATATCAGGACTTCGTCACCGACAACTTCTATGCAACAGGAATCTTCGACTGGATTGCTGCCAAGGAAAAGTCAACCGATCAAATTCAGGAAGCACTGCTTAAGCACTCTCTCAATTACGGTGATGAAGGTGGTTTCACGATGAGGGCATTGTGCGAAGACGGTTTCCTGCCCTATACCCAGAGTAATCTCAAGGATGACAGTGGTAACACGCGTAAGTTTGAACTCGAAAACGGTAAGGGTTACAACTACTGCTTCGTAGATCAGTGCCTCAAGCCTGGTGTCATTGCTTACTTCCGTGACGGTACTATCACTGGCGACGTGCCCGAGGCCAAGTTAAAGGCTCTAGAGAAGGCCATGGCAAAAAATTCTCTGACTGCCGACGGTTTCATGCCTAATACAGGTTTTACCTTCTTCCACTCCATCGGCGACGAGGTCGTTCCTTACTGTAACTTTGAGAGCGTTCGCAACACCTGGGGGGTTGATAAAATCGCAGCTCTTACATACCAATCGAACACCACACTGCACGTTGCCACTGGCACCTCATTCTACTTAGTTTACTGTGGCGATCTAGTCAATGAGATTCTCAAAGGCAATTGGGCTCCCCGTGAGGAGACCGTTGGATGGGGGCCTTGGTAAAAGAACTTTCACTTGACATAAAATATATGAATTCTGATATCAACAAATACGCTTTGTTTTTCGATATTGACGGTACACTGGTGAGTTTTAAGACTCACCAGATACCGTCTTCTACTATTCTTGCACTGACACAGGCAAAAGCTAACGGCCACCAGGTGTTTATCGCTACAGGCCGACCACCGATTATCATTACAAACCTCGGTGCCATTGAGCATCTGATAGACGGTTACGTGACAACCAACGGAGCCCTCTGTTTCATCGGTGATAAGACAATATCGTGTCATGCCATTCCGAAGGAAGCTGCCCAACTGATAGTGGATGACTCGCGAGAAAAGGATTACGGTCTGATCGTGGTGGGTGAAAAGGATGTGGCGGTACTCGACCCGAAGGGCGACGTGGATCGCATCTTCAGACAGCATCTGGCTGTTCAGAATCTGGAATTGGCAAAGCCTGTGGAAGAAGTGTTGCAGCAAAGGGTACTGCAGATGACTCCATTTTTTCCTGAGAGTTACGAGGCTGAGCTGATGGCTCGTATCCCCACTTGTATTTCAGGTCGTTGGCACCCGGAGTTTACCGACATCACCGCTAAGCAGGCTGACAAGGGACAAGGACTGTTGGCTATTGCCGAAGAGGCGGGACTTGACCCGAAGTTTACAATAGCCTTTGGTGACGGCGGTAACGACACATCAATGATCCGTACAGCGGGTATCGGTGTGGCAATGGGTAATGCCCTGGAGTCACTGAAGCAGGAGGCCGACTATACCACCACGAACATTGACGACAACGGCATCTTAAATGCTCTGAGACACTTTAAATTGATTTAGGGAATCAGCAGTGAGGAGTCGCCGTAGCTGAGGAATCGGAAGTCGTGACTCAACGCATAGTCATAGATCTGATGCCAATCACCTTTCACAAAAGCACTCACTAACAGCAGTAACGTGGATTGTGGCTGATGGAAATTGGTGACGAGCATCTTAACGATATGATAGTCGTAGCCTGGGGCGATAATGATCTGAGTGCTACTATGGAGCACAGTGAGTGAACGAGCATCCATCCAAGCAGCGAGGGCCTGCAAAGCTTCTTTTGCCCCCACCCCAGTCTCTTGTTCGTAAGGTTCCCATTGGGCGACATGCAGTAGTTCTTCGTTGAGCGAAGGATCACGCATCACCTTCAACCCCATGTAATAAAGACTCTCTAAGGTACGCACACTAGTGGTGCCGACAGCGATGGCACAGCCTTTGTGATCGATAAGTTGCTGGATGGTGTCACGACGCACACTAATGTATTCGGTATGCATCTCGTGCCCCTCGATCTCTTCGCTCTTCACGGGTTTGAAGGTGCCAGCACCTACATGAAGGGTGAGTTCCTCGCGCTTGATACCATGAGCATCAAGGTCGGCTAAGACTTCGGGGGTAAAATGAAGACCAGCTGTAGGTGCTGCCACCGACCCTTTGATCTTAGAATAAACGGTCTGATAGGTGGTCTTGTCGCTTTCCTGAGTCTCACGGTTCAGATAAGGCGGGATGGGCAGCTCGCCCATGACATCGATAATCTCAGCAAAACTAGCATCGCCAGTCCACTCGAAATCAATGCGATGGGAGGTGCCGTGAATGGGTCCACGGGTAGCTGTGACGACAACGGTCTGACCCTTGATTTCAATCTCACGTCGCAATGTGCCTTCCTTCCACTTCTTTAGGTTTCCCACCAAACAGTACCAGGCGCACTGGCCTGTGGTTTGAAACATCAGTTCATAATCGGAAGGCTCAGCAGGTTCAAGCAGAAACACCTCGATGAGGGCTCCCGTATCCTTACGGAAATGCATACGAGCCTGAATTACCTTTGTGTTGTTGAACACCATCAGGGCTCCTGCAGGAAGATATAGAGGCAGATGATAGAAAACATCAGAACTTACCTCACCTTTTTTGTAAATAAGGAGTTTTGAGTGATCACGCTGCGCAATAGGAAACTTGGCAATACGTTCGTCGGGCAGCGGATAGTTGTAATCGCTGATATGGATATGACGAGGGTCGATATGATTCATTGGTATGCTGCTTTTAACAAGGCGAAAACGACTGTGAAATAGAACACTGCGACAGGCACATCACAGGTGGGACGCTCAAAGCCGCCATCAGTATATTGAGTGGTGATATAACGTCGGCCTTCAGCCCGCATGTTACGTGTGAGGCGACGATAAAAGAAATAAACGGAGGTGCCAACGATGAAGCCCCATGTGAGACCGACAAGGATGTCACCAGGGAAATGAACACCCAAATAGAGGCGAGTCCAGCAGTTTACAAGCGACCAAAAGATAAGGGTGAGACTGAGAATCCAACTACGTACCAACCAACAGAAGAAGATGGCGATGCTAAACGTGTTGCACGCATGGGCGGAAAAAAAACCGTACTTACCACCACGATAGCCATCAACGACATCGACAAGAGTACCGATGACAGGATCATGGGTAGGACGCCAACGGGCCACAGTGGGCTTCACGATAAGGTCGTCGAACGCACCGGCAAAGAGGATACAGAGGCCTGCACAGCCCACAATCAAGGCGATGCGCTGCAGACTGTTATGATTCTTCACCACCAGGTAGAACAGGCTGAGATAGAGCGGCAACCAGGTTATAGCTGTAGTGAGCACATGGACCACTGAGTCGAGAAAGAGCGAATCACTACCATTGACAGCCAACAAAGCCGAACGATCAACATTCTGCAACCAATCTAATATTCCTTCTCCAGCTAAAAGAATAGCACTGTATATCATCATTAAATCTCCTCTAGTTTATTACGTTCTATCCAACCTTCTTTACCATCGGCTATACGGATCTCCAGCCAGCCACGCATCGAACCGTCAGTGATGTTGACTTTCGTACCTTCGTGGAGGATAAAGAGATCTGTACCGTTCTTGGCTGGTGTACTTTTCACTGTCACAGAGGGTGCCGTGACAATGGCTCCCTTGCGGAACAAGAGATTCCGCTTCTGCTGCCAAGCAAAAAGGTTGCTAAGCACAAAGACTGCCAAAAGTAAGATGCCTCCGAAGAAACCAACCTTTCGTAACCAGATGCGACTGGCAAAGAGATAAACCAGCAGCAGTACGATAACCAGCGCCAACGAGATTAGAGCCATACGAGCCCATGCATCGACACTCATGAGATTGACAAGGGCATGATACCAGGTGATGAAGAACATCTCTGACTCAGGTACGATCTTATCGATGGTCTTTGAGCGGGCTAGCTGCAGATTGAAACGGATATCACGGTCACCTGGAGAGAGCAACAAGGCTCGCTCGTAGTTGAGTACAGCCTTCGTAATGTTCTCTGTTCGATAGTAGGCATTGCCGAGGTTATAGTAGAGTTCGGCAGAACCACCTTGTTTCAATAGAGCCTCGTAATCAGTGATGGCCTGCTGATATTCACCACGCACATAAGCACTGTCAGCCTCTGCTTTCGTCACGGCAGAAGCACCCAATGGGAAGAGCAGCAGCAAAAGCACAACAGCTACAGTTTTACCTGATTGTTTCTTCTTCATCATATCTTCGATGCGCTCAATGGCAGTCATAGCTTTTTCATATACCTTATTCATATTTCCCTTTGGATCGCCAGGGGCATAACGTTCGAACTCGCACTCATCGAGGGCTCCGATAAAAAGGCCAACAGTGTCGGCATCAACAGAGCGCTCAAAGAGTTTCTGACTGATATTGTCGTGTGAGAGCTGCTCAACGGGAATATTGAGCTTGTCACCAACGTAGCCCCAAAGCGCACGCAACACTTCGTCATAGAAAGCGCTGGACTTGCCTTCATCCATCAACTTGGCTGCCTGTTTGAGGCGCTTGGTGGCCACCTTGTTAGCTTTCTTACCACGCATCTTAGTGACGTTGGCATTGTCGATAGCGCGCTGACGGAACACGATAAAGAGAGTAATAAAGATGAGGGCGAGGACAATGAGACTGATCCAATATGCTGTGGAACCAAAGAAAAAGTCATCGAGTGAACGCTGACGAGTATTACCAAGTTTAATATAACGGATGTCCTTTGACAACTCCTGAAGATCCTGACCAGAGAAGTCGCTGACGGTGGCGGCACCAGAGCCCTTAGCCACATCGAGTTTAAAGCCATCACTCTTTATGGTCTTATAAGCATTCTCTGATGTATCGAAATAGGTGAACTCCACAGGGGGAATCTCGAATTTACCCTGATGACGCGGCACAATAAGCACATCGTAAATCATCGAGCCCTCTATACCGCTAGAAGTAAGCTTGGTCTTATCAGTAACCTTCGGCTCATACTTATCGAAGTCCTTCGGCACGTTGATAACAGGCTGCTTCAACAGTTTCAGATTACCAGTACCACTGATAATCACACGCATGGAGACAGGGTCGTTGGCTTTTGTCTCAGTCTTATCGAGCTGAGCAGAGATGGTAAACTTACCTACTCCACCTGAGAAGTTTGCTGGGCGCTGGGGTAAAGGATCAACCTGAATCTCAATACCAGGAGCCACAATCTTCTTCTTCACCTCGATGTAGCCAGAACCACCATTGAAGAAAGCCTCGAAAGGATCGACATTACGATTCTGCTGAACAACAATACCCTCAAAAGTGATGCTCGGAATCTGAAGCTTACCTGTAATTTGCGGGAACATCACATATTGACTCCACGTGCAGGTGCGATAAGCCCTACCATTGACACGCTCCACAGAGAAGCTTTTCTGTTGCGGCAAATCAACCTCCTGAGTATAGAAGCTTTTCAAATCTGGCATATCACCACGCAACTGTGTGAGCGACACCAAAGTATAGACCTTATAAGTGAGGACGATGGGTTCTTGCTCATGTACACGACTCTTGTTGGCGCTGACCTTGATAAACAGATCAGAACCTGAGATCTGACTACCAGCATCACGCATCTCAGCGCCTTCATCATCACGTTGCTGGTGCTGACGGGCACTAGAAGCAGAACCTGACACCTTGATGGTGATGGGATTGGAGGCGATAGTCTTGCCACCCGCCACAATATGGGCAGGAGGAATCGTAAACGAGCCGTTCTTCGTAGCACTAACAATATAGGTATAGGTGATCGACGAGGTGGAGCTGGTGTGCCCGTTAATCATCTGATAGCTCGACTGCATGGATCGGTTAGGACCGATAAGCACCTCAAGTTCTCCAGGGATGTCACCTGCACGGAAATCGCTCACATTCTGTGTGTTCACCGTATAGGTAAGACGGAACTGCTCACCCACCGCCACATGGGAAGGGGCAGATCCCGACAATGTCTGCGCGATGGCCATTACGACAGCCACCACCATAGCCACTATAGAAAATAGTCTTTTCATCATTACCAGTTCTTCTGAATATTCCGACGTTGAGGTTGCTGCTGGGCTTTTTGCAACTTATCCTGCGTCTGTTTCTCGTTCTGGATGGCAGCATTTAACAGTTGTTCGGCATTCTCCTTGCTCATTTGGGGCTTAGACTGTTCTTTTTGTTGATCCTGCTTCTGATCCTGTTTCTGCTCATCCTTTTTATCATCTTTATTATCTTTCTTATCGTCTTTATTCTGTCCCTGCTGGTTCTGTTGTTGCTGATCCTGTTTCTTCTTCTGATGCTTACAGAGGACAAGGTTATAACGGGTCTCATCGTCGGAAGGGTTCAGGCGAAGCGCATTCTTATAAGCTTCGATAGCCTCACCGTACATCTTATGCGTCTGACAGATCACACCGATATTATGAAAGGATTTCGACTTTCGCAGGGGATTGGTCTCCAAGCGAGAAGCCGCCTCAAACTGTTCGACGGCAGCAGAGTCTTTCTTCTGAGCCATGAGAGCATTACCAAGGTTGAAGGGGGCCTGAGGATTCTTTGGGTTCTTCTCGATAGCTTTACGATAAGCCACCTCAGCATTGGGATAATCACCTCGATGGAAGAGCTTGTTGCCCTCGCGGATATACTGACGATCACTCTGAGCAGCGGCAGAGGTAGCCGCCAGCAAGAGTAACATCACTGCGGTCTGCTTCTTGCTGCCGAAGAGTGAGACACGCTTCAACAACGGACTGCGTCGGTCAAAGACACAGATCTCAAGAATCAACAGTAAAAGAGCGAGGATGCCAAAGGCACGGAACTGTTCATCGAACTCGCTATAAACAGCAGTAGAGGTCTCTTTCTTTGACAATTTATCAAGTTCCTGATCAAGCTGTTCTTGAGCAGCACTGTTGTTCTGCACATGGATATAGGCACCACCACCAGCCTGAGCCACCTGCTTACACATATCTTCGTTGAGGGCAGACATCACCGTATTACCCGTATTATCTTTCATGTATTCTCCTGTACCAGCAATGGGGATAGGCGCACCCTGAGTGGAACCGACACCCAACACATAGACACGCATCCCATGATCCTTCGCAGCCTCAGCAGCCTCTACTGCCCCGCCCTCATGGTCTTCACCGTCAGTAATCACCACAATAGCCTTTCCGATACCCTCTTCCTGCGTAAAGCTACGTGAGGCCATATCGATAGCTCTGGCAATATCTGTACCCTGGGTAGCTATCATCGAGGGATCAATGCTGGAGAGGAACATCTTTGCTGAGACATAGTCGCTTGTGATAGGCAACTGCACAAAAGCATCGCCCGCAAAGACAATCAGTCCAATCTTATCATTAGTGAAGTGATCAACGAGATTTTCAATCATCATCTTACTACGATCCAGACGACTAGGAACTATATCCTCTGCCCGCATGGAGTTACTTATATCCATCGCAATGATGGTCTCAATGCCTACCCGCTTCTCATGATTGATTTTCGTACCCATCTGCGGACGAGCCAGCATCACAATAAGCAACGCCAAGGCAGCCTGCAGGATCCAGAACTTCACAGAAGGACGGAAACGTGACACGTCGGGCATCAACGCTTTCAACAAAGAAGGATCGCCAAACTTGCGCAACCGTTTTTTCTGGTTGCGGAAAGATATGAACCTTATAAGCGCCAAGATAGGAATCAGCGCCAGTAGATAGAGATATATGGGGTCTTCAAATCTGAACATATTTTCAATTCTTTAGGGTATGCGACGGAAAATCGTGATACGCAGCAGGATCTCGAGCAACAAAGCCAGAACGGCAGCAAGAGCGAAAGGCTGATAGGCCTCATACCGTTTGCTGAACTTCTTGACGTTGAGTTTGCTCTTCTCCAACTGGTCGATCTCTTTATAAATCTTACGCAATTCTTTCGTATTCGTGGCACGATAAAAGTCGCCTTCGGTCGCAGCTGCAATCTCACTAAGTGTCTTGGTGTCGATCTCCACTGGGATATTCACATACTGCACGCCACCAGCCACAGGCATCGGATAAGGTGCTACCTTGTTGGTTCCTACACCTATGGTATAGACACGAATGCCTAAGCTCTTGGCAATCTCGGCTGCCGTCATCGGCGAGATGTCGCCTCGATTGTTACTTCCGTCAGTCAGAAGAATCACCACTTTGCTCTTGGCCTTCGATTCCTTCAGACGACTGACAGCATTAGCCAACCCCATACCGATAGCGGTTCCGTCCTCTATGAGACCACGGGCTGCAATATCGGTACGCACGTTCTGAAGCATATTAAGCAAAGAGGCATGATCAGTTGTCATCGGACACTGGGTGAATGACTCACCAGCAAAGATTGTCAATCCGATATTATCGTTAGGACGACCTATGATGAATTCAGAGGCTACCTGCTTGGCTGCTTCAATACGATTAGGTTTCAGGTCCTCTGCTAGCATACTCGTCGAGACGTCCATTGACAGCATGATATCAATACCTTCTACCGTCTTGCTAGCCCATGAATCATGGGTCTGAGGGCGAGCCAGTACCAACACAACCATTGCAAAGACCACCACCCGGAGCAGCATAGAAAGCGGCATCAGTGTAACCTTCCAACTGTGCGGCGCAAAGCGGAAAGCAAAGGTATCACTCATCCGCATCGTTGGCTCAGTCTTCTTCCTATACATCACATACCATATCAGATATGGGATAATGAGCAGGAGCAATAATAGATATTCCTTATTGGCAAATTCCATTTTGTTACATTTAATACAATAACTGATACAGCGTATAAACCACATACGTCAGGAGCAATGCACTGGTGATACCCAAAAGCGTAATTACAGCCAGCAAAACACGACGTGCCTTTTGTGAACGCTGGTCTTCCTCCGTTAACTGCGGTTTGACAGTTTCCTCGACAGGCACATTCTCCAACTTCGTTTGGTCGATGAAGGCAATGGCATTAACGAGATTCATATCATTCTCATTAATCAGCGTGGAGTATTTAGCGAACTTCACGAGATCGGCTGTCAAGAACAAATGACGCAATTCGCTGAGAGCCTTCTCATCCTGAGTGGCTGTGAGTTTCTCGATAATCTCGCCACTGGTCATCTCCATCGCATTAAAGCCATAACGTTCCTCAATATATTTGCGGAGGGTGTCCGTCAGACGCGTATAGTACTCCTTAGAGTCCTCAGCAGAAACCATCTTGTCGGCCTTAATCTGTTCGATCTGCTGCATCGCCTTCTGATGGGGCAACAAGCGCTTCACAATATGAATGGTCTTGATGATAGGCTTATTATCACGCAGACGCAGATAAAGATAATAGGTCACTGCTAGACAGACAAGCAACAACACACTAAGCCAAAACGACATGTTCCAGTCGCTCCATTGGAACGGATTATCCTGAACGTCCTTAGGACCAAAGAACTGATCAACATGGGTTGTATCCACCTCTATAGTGAGCACCTTCAGAGCGAGACTCTTACTTTTATAAGGCTTGCCATCAATCTTCACCGTCATAGGTGGCAGGTAGTAAAGAGTATCGTCGAAAGAAGTCAGCGTATAGATGGTAGAACGAGCCACGAAACCATTGTCCTCGGGTTTCTGTTCCTGCTCCAAACTACCCAATACTTCTACACCTGGTGTAATGTACTGTGTAGGCTTGAATACGGGAAACTCCACCTTCGCATTCTCCTTGGCATGTGCTATCAGTGTGACATGAACCTGCTGCCCAACGAACATTTCAATTGAGTCGATACGAACTTCTACAGACTCTTGCGCATAAATTCGCAACACACTGGAAAGCAATATGATAAGAAAAGTAAATCGTTTCATTAACTTCTTTGTTTAAACAAAAGCAACAACGACTTCACGAAGTCCTCATTGGTGGCAATACTCACATGATCCACATTACTCTTATTAAAGGTCTCATACAATTCTGCCTGACGACTCATCCAGTATCTTTGGTAAGCTTGACGTAATTTCCTAGAGCCTGTATCAACATACTGCTCGAAGCCTGTCTCTGCATCAACCACCTTCATCAGACCAACATCGGGCAACTCCTTCGCACGTATATCATATACCTGAATAGCCACCACATCGTGCTTGCGATTACAAATCTGCAGAGACTGTTGGAAGTCATTACGTACATAGAAGTCACTCAAGATAAAAGCCGTAGTACGGCGCTTCTGAACACTGGAGAGAAACTCTACAACCTGCTTCACATCCGTACGTTTAGACTCAGGATGAAAGTCTAGCATTTCTCGAATGATATAGAGAATGTGCTTGCGTCCCTTCTTCGGCGGGATGTATTTCTCAATCTTGTCGGAAAAGAAGATTACACCGATCTTATCATTGTTCTGGATGGCAGAGAAGGCAATGGTAGCAGCAATCTCTGTCACCATATCACGTTTCATCTGTCTCTGCGTACCAAAATCGAGAGAGCCGCTGACATCTATGAGTAACATCACTGTGAGCTCACGTTCCTCCTCGAATACTTTGACATAAGGGCGATGAAAGCGGGCTGTCACATTCCAGTCGATATCACGCACATCATCGCCGAACTGATACTCACGCACCTCACTGAAAGCCATTCCCCTACCCTTAAAGGCAGAGTGATATTGGCCAGCAAAGATGTTTGAGCTCAGCCCTCGGGTCTTGATCTCAATCTTTCGGACTTTTTTTATGATCTCAGATGTATCCATCAGGGAACTTCGACCTTATTGATAATCTTTGATACAATCTCCTCGCTAGTGATATTGCTAGCCTCAGCCTCATAGGTGAGTCCTATACGATGACGGAGTACATCATGAGCCACAGCACGCACATCCTCAGGCACCACATAGCCACGACGCTTAATAAAGGCATAGGCACGAGCCGCCTTGGCCAGATTGATACTGGCACGGGGAGAACCACCAAAGGAAATCATATCCTTCAACTCTCGCAGTCCATAACGATCAGGATAACGAGTGGCGAACACGATATCGGCAATGTACTGCTCGATCTTCTCGTCGATATAGACCTCGCGCACCACGCTACGGGCCTTAAGGATTTCATCAGCAGTTGTGACAGGTGTCACTACAGGCATCTCACCAGCAATATTCTCACGGATAATCTTCTTCTCCTCATCTAATGAAGGATAGTCGATAACCACCTTTAACATGAAACGGTCCACCTGTGCCTCTGGCAATGGATAGGTTCCTTCCTGTTCGATAGGATTCTGAGTTGCCATCACAAGGAAAGGATTAGGCAAACGGAAAGTCTCACTGCCTATGGTTACCTGTTTTTCCTGCATAGCCTCAAGCAAGGCGCTCTGCACCTTAGCTGGTGCACGGTTGATTTCATCTGCCAATACGAAATTGGCAAACACAGGTCCCTGCTTTACCTGAAACCTCTCATCTTTCTGAGAATAAATCATCGTTCCGATCACATCGGCTGGCAATAGGTCGGGCGTAAACTGAATTCGACTGTAGTCTGCATCTATCAACTGAGATAGTGTTTTGATTGCCAAAGTCTTAGCCAAACCTGGCACACCTTCCAGCAGAATATGTCCGTCGCTCAGTAAACCTATCAGCAACGAATCTACTAGATGTTTCTGTCCTACAATGACGCGGTCCATTCCAGCCACGAGATTTGTTACAAATGCACTTTGTTGTTCAATCCGGATATTCAACTCGCGGATATCAATAGCTTCTGCCATAATATTTCAAATTTGAATATTTAATACTCTATTTATTTTGTGATTTCTTTTTCTTCCATTCAAGCTTCGGTATTTTGATAGTCTGACCTGCCTTCAACTCGGTATTGCTGTTCATACCGTTATAGACTTCAATATAGCACTCCATATCAGGCCCAAGGATACGATTAGCTATCTTCTTCAGATTATCCCCCTCCTTGACTTTAACCTCCTGGGCTGTACCGACGATACGATAAGCACCATACCTGACACGATTGTCCATCTTCTGGTATTTATCAAGCTGGGCTGTTGTCTCAGGTGTTGCCACAGGTGCAGGTTTTGGTTCAACAGGTTTAACAGCGGGGGACTCCACAGGTTTAGACTCAGAGGGCTTAGTTGTTGGAGTTAAAGACTTCTCTATAGAACTCACCTCAGCAGGTTTCGGAACAGGCTGATCAACTGGGGCTACCACATCTGTCTGCTCTACAGAATCCACAGGAACCACTACTTTTTCTGCCTTTGGAGCTGGTACAGGCTTCTCAACCTTAACTTCTTGTATCTGAGTAAATTGAGACCATGGAAAGAGATTTCCAAGTACATATCCACCAGCCACGCCTAACAAACATGCAAGAAGTGCAAATATCCACTTATGACTGTTAGAAGGATGCTCTTCATTTTCCTCTTCAAGTTCATTCTCCTCGGGTTCAAATTCATCTTCTTCTGGTTCGGGTTCAAACTCAGGTTCTGGAACAACCGACTCGTGCACAGGTTCCATTCTTGGTTCCGGTACAACAATGGGCTCTTCTTCGATAATTGTCTCTTCTTCGACAATTGGTTCTTCTTCGACAATTGGTTCTTCTTCGACAATTGGTTCTGGGGCAAGTTCAGGTTCAACTTCCACTATCTGATGAGGCTTAACTATTGGATCGGGCTCAGGCTCTACTATTGGCTCGGGTTCGGGCTCTACAATTGGATCGGACTCAGGCTCAACAATTGGATCGGGCTCAGGCTCAACAATTGGATCGGGTTCGGGCTCTACAATTGGCTCAGGCTCCACAATGCGTTTAGGTTCATTGATAGGCTCTGGGGCTGGCTCTGGTGTGGGAATCTCACCAAGAGTAACTATTTCAGGTTCAAATACTACGGGATTCTTGGGAGCAACGGGTTCTGACACCTTAACAACAGGTTCTATTACCCATTCTGGAATATCCTCATCAGCAATATCAACTAACTTATGATCTTCTCTAGCGCCAAAATCCACCAATGGGAAATTAGCAGGATCATTTGGATCATCATCTACAGCCGAATCTTCTGTGGCATTCGCATCTTCGAAATCAACACCATCGTTCAACACCACAGTTTCAAACTGGGAAAAAGGTTTGTTGACAAGCTCCTTCATCAGAGCATCAGGCGTAAAAGTGATCTTATTATGCCCTTCTATTAGTACACGTTCTCCTGTATTGACATTCACACTCTCACGATCATCGACATCGATAATCTTGAATGTACCTAATCCTTTGACTTTGACGATTCTATCTTTCTCCAGATTCATCTGGATAATATCAAACATCGCACTTACAAAGATAGCCGCATCACGCTTTTCGAGGCCATGACGCAAGACGAGTGCCTGTGACAGATCTTGAATTGAAATTTTTCCCATTACTCAGCTCCTCCATTCTTTATGCGTTCCTTCCAGCTTGAATTAGGTTTGAAGTTCAACACCAGTTTTGGTGGTACAAGCATACGCTGCCCCGTTGAGGGGTTCACCATAATACGTTCTAGCTTCTTCTTCACCTCAAAGGTTCCAAAAGTAGGAATGAGTACTGAATCGTCTTCTTGAAAATGATCTCCCATCTTCTCAACGATAGTATTTACCATCTTCTGCGTGTCATCGGACGAATAGCCCGTGCGCTGCGCCAGTTCTGTGATAAAGTCTTTATTTGTCATATCTACAAATTGATTGTTGTGCCATATAAGTCAAACTCTTCTGAGTCGGTTATCTTCACCTGATAAAACTCACCGATTTCCAGGTCGCGTTCTGCCACTGAAATCAGTACCTCGGGATCCACTTCTGGAGAACAGAACTCAGTACGACCTACATAATAGTCTCCTTCTCGACGGTCTATAATCACCTTCAATATCTGACTCACTTTTTTCGCCTCAAGCTCAGCACTGATATGTTGCTGGATACGCATTAGTTTATCAAGACGTTGTTGTTTTAACTCCTCGGGTATATCGTCTTTATAATGCTTCTCCGAGAAAGTGCCTTCCTCTTCTGAATAGGCAAAGGCTCCCATACGCTCAAAGCGAGCCCACTTCACAAAAGCCTTCAGTTCTTCAAAATCCTCATCGGTTTCTCCTGGGAAGCCTACCATCAATGTGGTACGGATATGTATTCCTGGTACCTCCTCACGCATCTTACGGATCAACTCATACGTTTCCTCTTTAGTTACATGACGCTGCATCTGAGAAAGCATGTGATCAGAAATATGTTGGAGGGCAATATCCAGATAGTTACAAACATTCTTCTTCTCACGCATCACACGAAGCAGATCCCATGGGAAATGAGCCGGGTAAGCATAATGGAGGCGTATCCACTCAACACCAGGGATATCTGCCATACGTTCAACGAGTTCCGCAATATGTTGTTTACCATCAATATCTACGCCATAGTAGGTCAACTCTTGTGCAATGACATTAAACTCTTTCGTACCATCTTTCACCAACTGGCGTACCTCGTCGAGGATTTCTTCCATAGGACGACTATGATGATGCCCCGTAATCAACGGGATCGCACAATAGGCACAATGGCGATCACAACCCTCACTGATCTTCAAGTAAGCATAATGGCGAGGCGTCGTGATATGCCTATGATAATCTCTTACCTCCAGCTTCTTATCTCTCTGCTCTAAATCTTTTATCAGTTGCTTATAGTTGAACTTACCATACCAGCCGTCGACTTCTGGTATTTCTTTCTCTAAATCAGCCAGATAGCGCTCAGAAAGACAGCCCATCACAAAGAGCTTCTCCAAACGGCCTTCAGTCTTCGCCTGTGCAAACTCTAGAATGGTGTTTATACTCTCTTCTTTGGCATCGTTGATAAAACCACAGGTATTGACAACAGCAATCTCCCCTTGGGGATCATCGCTATCGTGTGTACAATTATAGCCGTGAGCCTCCAACAGGCCCATAAGTATCTCGCTGTCCACAAGGTTCTTAGAACAACCAAGAGAGATGATATCTATCGTCTTATTCTTCATTGAATAATGAATCCACAAACTGTCGCTTATTAAAAAGCTGTAAATCAGTCATACCTTCACCCAAACCAATATATTTTACGGGTACTTTTAACTGATCCGAAATTCCGATCACCACACCACCCTTAGCCGTACCATCAAGTTTAGTGATAGCCAACGAAGTAATCTGTGTCACTGCTGCAAACTGTTTAGCTTGTTCAAAAGCATTCTGCCCCGTAGAGCCGTCAAGCACAAGCATCACCTCATCAGGTGCATCAGTCAATACCTTCTTCATCACTTCTTTAATCTTCTTCAACTCGTTCATCAGCCCCACCTTATTGTGCAGACGTCCAGCTGTATCAATCAGCACCACATCAGCACCATTTGCCTTGGCACTTGAAAGCGTATCGAATGCGACACTTGCAGGATCACTACCCATCTGCTGTTTCACCACAGGCACCCCCACACGCTCACCCCAAATGCAGAGCTGCTCAACAGCTGCAGCTCTGAAGGTATCGGCAGCGCCCAGATAGACCTTCTTACCAGCCTGTTTGAATTGCCAAGCCAGTTTACCGATGGTTGTGGTCTTGCCTACACCATTGACGCCAACCACCAAAATAACATAGGGCTTATGATCGCTGGGAAGATCCCAATTGTCGTTGTCTTCTGAATTATTCTCAGCCAAAAGTTTCGCTATCTCATCACGGAGGATACTATTCAACTCCGATGTGCTCACATATTTGTCGCGAGCCACACGCTCTTCAATACGTTCAATAATCTTCAAAGTGGTATCAACACCCACATCGCTAGTTATCAGCACCTCCTCAAGATTATCTAGAACATCGTCATCTACCTTCGACTTACCAGCCACCGCACGAGCCAGTTTATCAAAGACGCTGGTTTTTGTTTTCTCCAGACCTTTATCTAGAGTTTCCTTCTTTTCTTTATTGAAAAATCCAAAAATTCCCATAATGCTATATATAACGAGTGCAAAGATAACTAAAATCCATGATATAGCAAAAAAAAGAGGCTGCAATTTAACTTGCAACCTCTCTTTTTATGTAAAATTATAATTAATTCTTGAAGAAGTCCTTAACGGCTTCGTTAGGAACCATCTGCTCATCAAAGATGTATGCACCAGTCTTAGGGCTCTTTACCATCTTGATTACCTTTGTGTAAGCGCGACCATCCTTTGAACCTTCATGGAGGGTAGCAACGGTTTTCTTTGCCATACTTCAGTCGTTATTATTTAATTTCCTTGTGAAGAGTCATCTTCTTTAGGATGGGGTTATACTTCATCAGCTCCATACGCTCAGGCGTATTCTTACGATTTTTAGTAGTCACGTAGCGGCTTGTACCTGGCATACCACTATTCTTATGCTCAGTGCACTCCAGAATCACCTGAACGCGATTACCCTTTGCTTTCTTGCTTGCCATCTTTTTAATCTCCTATCACTTTAATGTCCTTCCAGTCTACATATCCCTTAGCAACAGCCTGCTTCAATGCAGCGTCAAGACCTACTTTGTTAATCATACGAAGACCAGCAGCACTAATCTTCAGCTGAATCCAGCAACCCTCTTCTACATAGTAGAACTTCTTGCTGAAAAGGTTGACATCAAAGCTTCTCTTTGTGTGGTGCTTTGAGTGAGACACATTGCAACCTATCTGTGCCTTCTTTCCTGTAATTTGACAAATCTTAGACATT
>ONAE01000094.1 GCA_900315695.1 uncultured Prevotella sp.
TCTTCATAGGTGCAAAAATACGAAAAATATGCTAACGAATAGCAGAGTTTGGCAGATTTTTTGTAATTTTGCAGAAATTTTTAATCTTTTCAGCGTATGGGTATCATTAAAATTAAGGATAAGACATTCAAAACGTCGATAACTGAGGCCGAGATTAAGGAGCGCGTGAAAGCTCTTGCACAGCAGATCAGCAAGGATATGGAGGGTAAGGTGCCTTTGTTCTTGGGTGTGCTTAATGGAGCGTTTATCTTTGCAGCCGATCTGATGCGTGAGCTGACAATCCCAAGTGAGATTTCCTTTGTGAAGTTGGCCTCCTATCAGGGTACCACCTCGACAGGCAAGATTAATGAAGTGCTGGGTATTAACGAGGATCTGTCTGGACGTACAGTTATTATAGTGGAGGATATCGTGGAGAGTGGCCTGACGATGAAGCGTATGATCGAGTCATTAGGCACGCGCAATCCCGCTTCCGTACACATCTGCACGCTTTTCTTGAAACCCGACAAGCTGAAAGAAGACCTTGATATCGATTATGTCGCCTTCCGTATTCCAGATGACTTTATCATTGGTTATGGTTTGGATTATGATCATCTGGGACGTGAACTGAGGGAAACTTATACGATAGTAGAATAATTTATAATAACCAACATCCAAAACATTCAGGATTATGAAGAATATTGTGATTTTCGGTGCTCCTGGTTCTGGTAAGGGCACGCAGAGCGACAAGCTGATTGAAAAGTATGGTTTAAACCATATCTCTACAGGCGACGTGCTTCGTAATGAGATTGCGAAGGGTACAGAATTAGGTAAGACCGCAGCAGGTTATATAGACAATGGCCAATTGATTCCCGATGAGTTGATGGTCAGCATCCTGGCTGGTGTATATGATTCCTTTGGTGATCACAAGGGTGTGATCTTCGATGGATTCCCCCGTACGATCCCACAGGCAGAGGCCCTGAAGAAGATGCTTGATGAGCGTGGTGATAAGGTGGCTGCGATGATTGAACTTGATGTGCCAGAGGATGAGCTGATGAAGCGTCTGCTTCTCCGTGGTCAGCAGAGTGGCCGTGCCGATGATAACGAGGAGACGATCAAGAAGCGCCTTGTCGTTTATCACAGTCAGACTCAGCCACTCATTGAGTGGTATAAACAGGAAGGTTTGCACTACCATATCAACGGCTCAGGTGAGCTGGACCGTATCTTTGCAGATATTTGTGCAGTAGTTGATAAAATCTAGATAATCTGGAAATTCTAGTAAACCAGAAAGATGGAATCGAACTTTGTAGATTACGTGAAGATCTATTGCCGCTCCGGTAAGGGCGGTAAAGGCTCCATGCACCTGCGCCATGTGAAGTATAATCCCAACGGAGGTCCTGATGGCGGTGATGGCGGTAAGGGTGGCAGCATCATCCTGCGCGGCAATCACAACTACTGGACCCTCCTGCACTTGAAATATGAGCGGCATATCTTTGCAGAGCATGGTGGTAATGGTGGCAAGGATAAGTGTCATGGCACTGATGGAAAAGATGTCTATATCGACGTTCCTTGTGGCACGGTAGTCTATAATGCCGAGACAGGTAAATATGTGTGCGATGTCACCTACGACGGACAGGAAGTGATGCTGCTTAAGGGTGGAAGAGGAGGACTTGGTAATTTCCAGTTCCGTACGGCCACCAATCAGGCACCACGCTATGCACAGCCAGGTGAACCGATGCAGGAGATGACAATCATCCTCGAGTTGAAACTCTTGGCGGATGTTGGTCTGGTAGGCTTCCCCAATGCGGGCAAGTCCACGTTGGTGTCGTCGCTCTCCAATGCCCGTCCGAAAATCGCCAACTATCCCTTTACCACGATGGAGCCTTCTCTGGGCATCGTGGGCTATCGCGACAATAAGTCGTTTGTGATGGCCGACATCCCCGGTATTATCGAGGGGGCGTCAGAGGGCAAGGGCCTCGGTCTCCGATTCCTCCGACATATTGAACGTAACTCGTTGCTGCTCTTCATGGTGCCGGGAGATACGGATGATATCAAGCGGGAGTACGAGATCCTGCTGAATGAGTTGGCACAGTTTAATCCGGAATTGCTCGATAAACATCGTGTGTTGGCAGTGACGAAGTGTGACCTGTTGGACGAAGAGCTGGTGGAGATGCTCCGCGAGACCTTGTCCGACGATCTGCCCGTGGTGTTCATCTCTGCTGTGACAGGCTATGGTCTTGAGGAGTTGAAAGATGTGCTTTGGGGTGAGCTCAATGCTGAAAGTAATAAACTGGCGACGATTACAGCGGAAGATACGCTTGTTCACCGTGACAAGGATATGACCCGCTTTGCTCAGGAACTGGCTGATGAGGGCGAGGACGAAGACATCGAGTATGTGGAACTAGACGATCTGGATGATGTGGAGGATCTAGACGATTTTGAGTATGAGAGCGAAGAGTCTTAAACCCGAGCTTACTTACTACGACATCGCCGAAGGTATCACTGCCTTCAGTTCTACCCGTCATGGCGGCTATAGTGAAGGCACCCATGGCGAATTCAACGTGAATCTCTATTGCGGCGATACCCCAGAGGCTATCACCGCCAATCGCAAGGCTCTGTGCCAGTTGCTGAGGATCAAAACCGACCGTCTAGTGATGCCTCATCAGGTACATACGACGGGTATCGCCCAGATTGGCCGTACTTTCTTCCGACTCTCTGAGGAAGTGCGCCGTCAGGTATTGGAGGGTATCGATGCTCTGATGACGAATATTCCCGGCGTCTGTATTGGCGTCTCTACTGCTGATTGCATTCCCATTATCATCTACGATCCCGAGCATCGTGCTGCCAGTGTGGTGCACAGTGGTTGGCGCGGAACGGTGGCCAACATCGCTGGTGTGGCTGTTAACTCCATGCAACGTGCCTATCATTCTCGTCCTGAATTGCTAAAAGCTGTCATCGGCCCAGGCATCTCTTTGGAGAACTTCGAGGTGGGTGATGAGGTCTATGACCAGTTCGCCGCCGCTGGCTACCCGATGGAGCAGATAGCCCGTCGCTATGAGAAGTGGCATATCGACCTATGGCAATGTTGTCGTCTGCAGCTCGAGGGCGTGGGACTGAAACCTGAAAATATCGAGGTTTCTGGAATCTGCACCTACGACCGTTGTGACGACTATTTCTCTGCCCGGCGCCTGGGTATCGAGTCTGGTCGTATCCTGACAGCTATCATGATCCGTGAATCCAAAGCTTGAGAGTGATATGAAACTATTCCGTTTGTTGACCCAGTTGCTGTTGCTGTGTGTATTGGCATCCTGCAGCCACACTAAAGGTGTTGTGGCTGGTTCCAGAGATGGCTGTTATCCTTTGCCTGGTGCCAAGGTTATCAGTCCTTATAAAAATAATCGTGGATCTCATCGTCATACGGGTGTGGATCTGAAGACGAAAGCCAATGACCCTATCTATGCGGTAGGTGACGGTGTGGTCACGATGTCGAAAAACTATTCAGGTTACGGTAAGTGTATCATTATCAAGCATGCAGATGGTACGGAGACACTATATGCCCACAACTCGAAAAACTATGTGAAAGAGGGGGAGAAAGTGAAGTCTGGACAGAAGATTGCCTTGACAGGGCGGACAGGACGAGCCACCACCGAACATCTTCATTTTGAGGTCAGAAAGAATGGAAAACCAGTCAATCCTATGCCTCTGCTTGAGAAGCTGAGCAAAAAAACACGTATTAAATAAAAAAATAACGAAAATTAAACACTTATATCGATTTTTTTAATTAATTTTGCACCGAAATTTCAAACTTTTCGGTCATTGACCGTTCTATTTTTTAATTAAAACATTACAAATTTTATGCAGAAAAGATTGTTTATGCTGGTTGTTACGCTGCTGACGCTTTCGTTAACAGTTGTAGCACAGGTGACGACTTCTGGCATCAATGGTATCGTAACCGCTAATAATGAAGAGGTTATCGGTGCCACAGTTTCTGCCAAGCATGTTCCGTCAGGATCTGTCTATCGTGCAGTAACCAACATGAATGGACGCTATACCATTACTGGTATGCGTTCCGGTGGCCCTTATGAGGTCGAGGTTTCTTACATTGGCTATCAGACGAAGAAGTTCACTGGTATCCAACTTTCTCTGGGTCAGAACACTGTAGTTGATGTAGTTCTTACAGAAGGCAGTGAGATGCTTCAGGAGGTTGAAATCGTTGCATCTGCTCGTAACACGATGCGTTCAGACCGTTCTGGTGCAGTGACGAACGTGAATGGTGAGCAAATGGCAGCTGTACCTACCGTAGGTCGTAGCATGACTGATATCATGAAGTTGACACCGCAGAGTAGCTCTGCTAGTGGTATGGCTATCGGTGGCGGTAACTATCGTCAGTCAAGTATCACGGTCGATGGTGCTGCTTTCAACAATGCCTTCGGTCTTGGCTCAAGTCCGCTGCCTGGTGGCGGTACACCTATCTCACTCGATGCTCTGGATCAGATGACCATCTCTATCACACCGTACGACGTTCGTCAGAGCGGATTCACCGGTGGTGGTATCAACGCTGTTACCAAGAGTGGTACTAACGAGTTCAAGGGTAGCCTTTACACCTACATTACCAGTACTTCTCTGAAAGGTAGCCGTGTGGCCAATACAGCATTTGAAGTTGACGATGGTCATAACGATACTTATGGTTTGACATTTGGTGGTCCAATCATCAAGGATAAGCTGTTCTTCTTCGTGAATGGTGAAGTTGAGGATAACTTGACTGCTGGTCCCGTTGCTCGTGCTGGTGACGGTTCTGTTCCCTATACAAATACGAAACGTCGTCCTCAGCTTGAAGAACTGGAGTCATTGTCAACTTATTTGCAAAATTCCTATGGTTTGACCACAGGCCCTTGGCAGGGCTATAATGTGAAGACCCCTGCTTTCCGTATCCTAGCTCGTGTTGACTGGAACATCAATGATAATCATAAGTTTAATGTACGATTCACCAAGTCTAACCGTAAGAGTTCAAGTGCAGCTTCTGCTTCACGTACTGTAGGTGATAGTAAAGCAAATGCAATTTATGGGGGGTCTCAGAATACATACGGAATAAATTCCAACTATGGTATGAGTTCACTCTCAAGCCGTTACTATGCAGAGTACAAGTTTACATCTATTGCAGGTGAATTGAACTCTAGGTTTGGTAAGGTTAATAATACCTTGCGTGCTACTTATTCATTCCAGGATCAGCCCCGTTCTACTGAGTACAACGACGCTGCTCCCATTGTGGAGATCTTAATGAATGATGGCCAGAATCATTTCCCAACATGGGCTTGTACAGGTGATATCTTTACCTATGGTAACCTGTCACAGACTAAGACTACTGTCATTACAGATGAGGTGAATGTAACACTTGGTAAGCACAACCTCTTTGGTGGTATCCAGTATGAGCACAACTATGCAGCTAATGGTTATGCACAGGCTGCTGCTGGTTATTATACCTATGAGGCAACACCAGAGGAGGTTGCTGCAGGTGACTGGGCAACTGTATTTGGACGTGCTCCTCGTACGTTTGCTATAACAGCGGGTAATAATCCTAATTTCAATATGTTTACCTCTGAGATGAAGACCAACCAGTGGTCATTCTATGTTCAGGATAACATCAGCTGGAGTGAGCGTTTCCGTATGTCTGTAGGCTTCCGCTTTGAGTTGCCTTCATATCCTTCGTTGGCTAATAATTATAATGAGAAATTTAATAGCCTTGATTTTGGTGGTCGTCATTTCCGTACTGATAATGTGCCCGGCGCAAGTCTCAGCTTCTCTCCGCGTATCGGTTTCAATTGGGATATCAATGGTTCGCGTAAGTACATCCTCCGTGGTGGTACAGGTCTCTTCGTAGGTCGTATGCCGTTTGTATGGCTTGTATCTGCTGTTGGAAACTCTGGCGTAGGACAGACATCTTATTTCAAACAAGGTACAAATGTCCCCTTTACTATGAATCAGAAAGAGATGCTGAACAGTATTGGTGCCACAGGTGAAGTTATGATACCGACAGGTCCGACGATCCTTTCTGATGATCTTCGTATGCCGAAGACCTGGAAGGCTTCTTTGGCATTTGACGCCAAGTTGCCTGGTGATATCGACTTCACTGTCGAGGGTATCTATAACTGGGACTTGAATCCTGTTGTTGTATCAAATGCTAATCTGCACTCAGATGGTACTATTGACCTTGGTCATGGTGATGTGCGTCAGAAGACGAGTACTTATGTCAAGCAGAAAGATTATCCAGAATATGCAGGCAAATGGGCTTCTATCTATGATCCAGCCGTATATATATTGGAGAATGCGGGTACCAAGGCCCATTACGCTTCTTTGAGCTTCCAGCTCCACAAGGCGTTTGACTTCGGTCTTGACCTGAATGCATCTTATACACTGCAGACGGCTAAGTCTTATACTGAGGGTATTGGTGATCAGGTATCTTCTGCTTACAATAACTACCGTAACTCTGTTAATGCTGTTAACGACAACGAGACAGGTTATGCTACGTACGTGGCTCCAAACCGTTTCCTCTTTTCAGCTTCCTATAAGCTGAAGGAAAGTAAGAACGTAACCAATACATTCAGCCTCTTGTATGATGCTTATCAGTATGCTTATCTGGGCAATTATTCTTATAGCCGCTATTCTTATATCTTTACTAAGAATGTTACAGGCGATTCTAATGGTCCTGGAAACTTGATTTATGTGCCTGCTTCTCGTCAGGAGCTCAACAACTGGGACTTTGCGGAGGGTAAGGTCAACGGAGAAGTCTATACCGCTGATATGCAGCGTGACGATTTCTGGGCTTTCATCCAGCAAGATGACTACCTGAAGAACCGTACTGGTCAGTATGCAGAGCGCGGTGGAGCAAAGATGCCTTGGCACCATCAGTTGGACTTTAAGTATCTGCGCAGTATGAGTTTGAACTGGGGTAAGACTAAGCACACTCTACAGCTCGGCTTGGATATTGAGAATTTGCTCAACTTCCTCTGCAAGGACTGGGGGTTGTATAAGCAGATAACTGGTAATGACCTGTTGTCGTATGACACAAAGACAAATAAGTACCAGTATAATCTCGTGAACGGTGCTCGTCACCTCTATACTTCTCAGAACTATGAGAATTTGGCTTCGACCTACCGCATCCAGTTCACGATCCGTTATCTGTTCAACTAAGATCTTTGGATCAAATATTATTAATCCCCGTCAGAATCTCTGGCGGGGATTCTTGTTCTTGTTTGGTATGTCACTAGCGGACTCTTGTTCCGTAACGAACGAACTCCCAGTACGTCACGACGTACTGGGAGTTCTCTTTTGGTAGGGACACCCGGGCTCGAACCGGGGACCTCTGCAATGTGACTGCAGCGCTCTAAACCAACTGGGCTATGCCCCTATACTATTGTTAAGCGGATGCAAAAAAAAGTTGTACCTTTGCACCATAAATTCGAATTTATAAATAAATTATGGCACAAGAAGATGTTTTTAAGAAGATCGTAAGCCATTGCAAAGAGTACGGTTTCGTGTTCCCCAGCAGTGAGATTTACGATGGTTTAGGAGCCGTTTACGACTACGGTCAGAACGGTGTGGAGTTGAAGAATAATATCAAGCAGTACTGGTGGAAGGCTATGACCATGCTTCACGAGAATATCGTGGGTATCGATAGCGCCATCTTTATGCACCCGACAATATGGAAGGCTTCAGGACACGTGGATGCTTTCAACGATCCCCTGATCGATAACCGCGACTCTAAGAAGCGTTATCGCGCTGACGTGCTGATCGAGGACCAGATTGCGAAGTATGATGAGAAGATCCAGAAGGAGGTTGAGAAGGCCCGTAAGCGTTTCGGTGACAGCTTCGATGAGGCTAAGTATCTGGAAACCAGCGAGCGCGTGAAGGAAACGAAGGAAAAGCGCGACGCTCTACATGCCCGTTATGCGGCTGCCATGCAGGGACCTGATCTCGACGAGTTGAAACAGATTATCCTCGACGAGGAGATCGTATGCCCCATCAGCGGTACCCGCAACTGGACGGATGTGCGTCAGTTTAACCTGATGTTCTCTACTGAGATGGGTGCCAGTGCCGATGCTTCGATGAAGATCTACCTGCGTCCTGAGACGGCTCAGGGTATCTTCGTGAACTACCTGAACGTGCAGAAGACCGGTCGTATGAAGATTCCTTTTGGTATCGCCCAGATTGGTAAGGCTTTCCGTAATGAGATTGTGGCCCGTCAGTTTATCTTCCGTATGCGTGAGTTCGAGCAGATGGAGATGCAGTTCTTCGTACAGCCCGGCACAGAGCTGGAATGGTTCCCGAAGTGGAAGGAGACCCGTATGAAGTGGCATCAGGCCTTGGGCTTCGGTGCGGAGAACTACCGTTTCCACGATCACGATAAGCTGGCTCACTATGCTAACGCTGCTACTGATATCGAGTTCAAGATGCCATTCGGCTTCAAGGAGGTGGAGGGTATCCACTCTCGTACGAACTTCGACCTCTCTCAGCATGAGAAGTACTCTGGCAAGAGCATCAAATACTTCGATCCTCAGACCAACGAGAGCTATACTCCGTATGTCATCGAGACCTCTATAGGTGTCGATCGTATGTTCCTCTCTATCATGTGTCACGCTTACGACGAGGAGAAACTGGAGAATGGTGAGACCCGTGTGGTGCTGAAGTTGCCCGCAGCTTTGGCTCCTGTGAAGTGTGCTGTGATGCCGCTGGTGAAGAAGGACGGGCTGCCCGAGAAGGCTCGTGAGATCATCGACCAGCTGAAGTTCCACTTCAACTGCCAGTATGACGAGAAGGATTCTATTGGTAAGCGTTATCGCCGTCAGGATGCGATTGGTACACCATATTGTGTTACCGTCGATCACGACACCTTGACTGATGGTAAGGTTACCCTGCGTTTCCGTGATACGATGGAGCAGGAGCGTGTGAACATCAGTGACCTGAATGCCATCATTGAGGATAAGGTGAGCATTGCCAGTCTGCTGAAGAAACTCCAGTAATAAAGTAAAAGGGTAAAATAGTAAAAAGATGACAAAGTCTATCGAGAAAGTGGTTAGGTCGCTGGTGAAATGGCTGATGCCGTTGTGCCTGTTGACTGTAGTGCCTCTGATCTCCTGTGAGGAAGACGATGATGACGATGATACTTCCGGAGAGTTCGACAACTGGAAGCAGCGCAATGATGAGGTGCTTGCACAGTGGGCTTCTGACCCCACTCTCAAGAAGATCAAGAACTATGCGTTGAACGAGAATGCCAATCCGGGAACCACTGACTATATCTATGTAAAGGTTCTGGAAGAGGGGCCCGTCAACGATACTCCGCTCCTGACGGATACGGTGCGTATAGCCTATCGCGGACGTCTCATCCCTACGAAGACTTATGACGAAGGCCTTGTCTTTGATCAGTCTTATTTGAATGTATTTAATTGGGATACAGCCTATCCCGCTCAGGGGGCCAGCTGGGTTGCAGGTGTCCAGACTGCCTTGTTGCAGATGCATGTCGGCGACCGATGGTTGATCCATATCCCATATCAGTTAGCTTACGGCGGTAGTAGTTCTAATAATATCCCCGAATATAGCAACTTGATCTTCGACGTGGCACTCTTTGACTTCTGGCATCCAGGAGAGTCGAGACCGGTCTTTAAGGTTAGAAAATAATGAAAAAAGGGCATCATAAGTATTATGGTGCCCTTTTATAAACAAAAAGCTTATGCAAAAGTATGCTGACTACATCAAACGGATAGAGATCGATTCTCTATGGAGCGGTAAGAAACATATCGTCTGGGAATTGAACCGTCAGGTGAATATCCTTAGCGGTAGTAATGGTCAGGGTAAGAGTACGATTCTGAACAAAGTGGTGAAGGGACTGGCTGCTGGCGGCGAATTCCCGAGTCACATGCTCAAGGGCGTGAAACTTGAAGTGGAGCCTGAGGATGCGAAGTGGATTAGGTATGACATGATTCGTTCACTCGACTCCAACCTGCAGAAGACACTTTCCGAAGGTGATGGCTTCATCCGACAGGCACTCACGGCACTTGCTGGCGTGGGAGGTGGTTCGCTGCTCGACATCCAGTTGTATAATCTGCAACGCAAGTTCCTTGATTATCAGGTGAAGATAGGTAATCGTATCATCGAGAAACTTCAGGCGGGTGATGCGGATGCTGCCCAACAGCTCTCACAAAAGAAAACGCGATTTCAGGATATCGTCGATGACCTGTTTTCGGAGACGGGCAAGCGAATTATCCGTACTGAGAACGAGCTCCGTTTCACGCAGATTGGTGAGATGCTGTTACCCTACCAACTGTCGAGTGGCGAGAAGCAGTTGCTCGTTATCCTGCTGACTGTCCTGGTAGAGGATAACCAGCCTTACGTGCTCTTTATGGACGAGCCTGAGGTATCGCTCCATATCGAGTGGCAGAAGCGGCTTATCGATCTCTGTTTGGAGCTGAACCCGAATGTGCAGATCATTCTGACCACCCATTCTCCAGCCGTTGTTATGAATGGTTGGGTGGATAGCGTAACAGAGGTGAGTGATATTACTATCTAGTATTTCTAGGATATCTGGGATTTCTCGCAAATCTTGTAGATCTAGCTTATGGGTAATCGCTTAAAGGATAATCTCAACAGCCAGTATTTTGAAGCGGCTAACTCCCTGACTTCAAAGAAGGCGCGCCGTAGGATTGTTGCCTACGTCGAGAGCTATGATGATATCTATTTCTGGCGGACAGTCCTTAGTGAGTTCGAGAACGACAAACGCTTCTTTGAGGTGATGTTACCCTCCAAAGGCAATCTGACGCGAGGTAAGAAGTCGGTGCTGATGAACTTCCTCGAAGGTGAACCCTTAGGCCGCGATATGATTGCCTGTGTGGATGCTGATTACGACTACCTGATACAAGGACGAACCCGTCAGTCACAGAAGATTCTGGCCAGTCCTTATGTGTTCCATACCTATGTCTATGCCATCGAGAACTTCCAGTGTTATGCCCCCTCGTTGCATAACGTGTGTGTGTCTGTAGCGCTCAATGACCACCGTATCTTTGACTTCCATGAGTATTTCCGTCAGTTTAGCGAGGTTCTCTTTCCGTTGTTCGTCTGGTCAATCATGCTCTATCGCAACGGCAACTACCCCAAGTTTTCTATCACCGATCTGAATCGCATTGCGGATCCAGGCGGTTTTAATGTGCAGAACCCAGAACCGTCGATTGCGAATGTTAAGCGTAAGGTACGTACCAAGATCAATGATCTGCAGCGTCAGTTTCCTGATGCCAAGGATGAGTATCTGTTCACCAAGGAGGATCTGAAATCTTTGGGTGTCACACCTCAGACTACCTATCTGTATATTCAGGGGCACCATCTGTTTGATACAGTAGTCTCGCCCATTCTCTCCAAGGTCTGCAACCTGCTCCGTCAGGAACGTCAGAATGAAATCTATCATGCTTCCGCTCATAAGACGCAGAAGCGAAATGAAATGTCCTGCTATGAAAACTCATTGCAGGACATCAAGGTGATGCTCAAGAAAAACACGGGTTACATGTCTTCAGAGCAGTTCCGCCAGGTTCAGGAAGACATCCGGAACTATCTGGACAAGGAATAGTCTATTCTGTGATAATGATACCGCCCATTGGCTGGATCGTTACTTTTGCCTCTCCATTCTTACCGACTTTCAAGGTCTTCAGTTCTGAAGCAGGTAGAATCTCGCCTTTCTTCAAAGGTTTGTCAGTATAGTAACGAACAGTCTTTCCTGCCAACATCGGCAACTGAAGGGTCAATGTCTTCTGCTCGTTGGTGCCATTCAGACCTGCTACATACCACTTGTCGCCAGTGCGACGGGCCAGTACCACATATTTCGTAGGATAACCCTCGATGAACTGTGTCTCCTCCCAAGTGGTAGGAATCTCCTTCAGGAAATCCAGCTCATGCTGGGGTAGCTCTTCGAGGTTGTTGGGATAGATGGCCACGCAATTCACGCTCGTCTGGATAACGATGGCTGATGCCATCTCGAACACGTCACTGGTATAGCGCTGATGACGGCTCTTGTTGTCGCGGCTCATGTGATGGTTCATCATCACACCGCCCCAGTCGGCTGCTGCCACCGCATTACGGGAGAAGGGGTGCATGGTCAGCTCAAAACCTTCCTGCTTGGCATGGTGCTCTGTGAAGAACACATTCTCTGAAGCCAGAAAAGCCTCGCTTGCCACATAGTTGGGATACATGCGCTCCCAGCCACGGGGTAGGGTGCAGCCGTGGAAGATAACCTGCAGTCCATGACGGTTGCCGTCGGTGAGGATGTCCTCGTAGAGCTTCATCATCTCCTGCTTGTCACTGCCGAAGAAATCCACTTTGATACCAGCCACACCGATCTTCTCCATCCATGCCATCTCGCGCTCACGGGCGATGGCTGTGCTCATACCGTTATGAGGCCCTTGCGGGGCATCGTTCCAAGTGCCGTTGGAGTTATACCAAAGCAACAGGTGCACACCTTTGCTCTGTGCATATTTCGACAACTCCTCAATGCGGTCACGACCGATTTGCGTATCCCAAAGGGCATCCACGAGGGTGTATTCATAACCCATCTCCGATGCCAGGTCGATCATCTTCACCTGATCCTCGTAGATGGTAGAGTTGTCTTGCCAGATGAGCCAGCCCCAGGTGTAGCGGCCTGAGCAATAGTCTCGCTTGGCTTCGTAGAGCGGCTCCACCACATCGTAGGGGATGGTGGTCTCAACGATCGGTTTCAGGGTAGCACCGACGGTAATGGTGCGCCAAGGCGTGGAACCGGGCAGGTTGATGCCTGCATAGTTGCTACCCATGCCTTTCATCTCACCGGGATTCGGGAAAGCGATGGTATAACCCTTGCCCTGCTCAAAATCGCTCAGGTGGGTACCAACATAGTTACTGCCTACACCCGTCTCACTGACGAGCACCCAACCGTCTTCGCCGATACGGAAAAGGCAAGGGAAGGTATAACCTTCACCGAATGCTGACGGGGTATTGATGGCAGCGTCGGCGGTATATTCTTCCTCATAGGAAGGCTTGGTTTGGGCAAAACCTACCATCGGTTTGCTCTGCGGACAGATGAAGCTGGTGGCCTGATCGGGGAAGTTGAAACCGGTAGCCTCGCTCTGGATGACGACACTGTTGATGTCCTTCAGCTTACCCTTCTGTAAGGTGTAACGGAAAGCAATGTCATTGTCTGACACCAGGAAAGTCACCACCATCGGCATATCATCGGCATTGGTCAGGGTGACATCCAACTGGTTGGCGACAAAGTGTGAGCTTGCGGTCTTTGTACGGGTCATGGTGTAGGTCTTATCTACACTGCTCTGCTGACTGTCCGTCAGTTTCAGCCCCTTGGTGTAATCACCGATATCGGTCTTCAGACCTAAGGCAGAAGGGGTCATCATCGTCTTACCGTCGTAGTTGACGGTATAGGCTGCCTGACCGTTCTGGCAGGTGATATCCACTTTCAGCTTCCCGTTGGGAGATGATACACTGACAGCTTGTGCCATTGCCGTGAGGGCAGACACCATTAGCAAAGCGAATGAAAACAATTTCTTGGTCATAATAAGTTGTTATTTTTTAGTTTTGGTTTAAAAATCGCCCTGGTCGTGATGACCAGAGCGATGTTTTATATAAGCGTAACATCCTGGATATGCCGGATGTCTGGCGTATTGCCAATAGTACCAACGATGGATATTATATCGAAGCGGATCGGCTGTCGTATGTGCTTGAACTTCACATAGTGGTTGATAGCCTGTTGGAGATTCTGTAGTTTGTGGAAGTCGATCGCCTCTTCTGGTTCTCCGAAGACGCTGCTTCTGCGGGTCTTCACTTCCACGAAAACTATTGTATTTCCGTCACGGGCAATGATGTCGATATCACGTCGCCCAGACTTCCAATCGCGCTCCATGATGGTGTAACCTTTCTGCTCCAGATAGGTGGTAGCCAGGTTTTCACCCCATTTACCCAGTTCGTTGTGTGCAGCCATTTATGCCTCGGGCTCAGCAGCCTTGAACTGCTCGAGATCCTCAACCTGGAAGGCCTTGATGTAAGCAGACTTACCGAGAACATCCTCCTCAGTCATGCGAACATACACGTGAGCACTCTTCTTGAAGAGCTCAGGTGCCTTGCTGGCATCGCGGATGATGAGCAAACTCATCACGAGCTCAGCAGTCATGTCGTACAGACGACGGGCCAGGAAGTCCTGAGCGTCCTGATTGTCGAGAGCCTTCACAGCAGCAAGAGCCTCCTCGTAAACGGGGATCAGTTTCTCCACACGGGCCTTCAGTCCAGCCATGCAATCGCAAGTCTGCAGGTTTGCAATCATCTCCTTGATGTTGTTCAGCATCGTGCCGTTGGTGATGTAGCGGATAGCAGCAACCACCTGCAACTGAGTCGTACCCTCGTAGATAGAGAAGATACGGGCGTCGCGGAACAGACGCTGACTCTTGTACTCCATGATGAAACCTGAGCCACCGTGGATACTGATGGCATCGTAGGCGTTCTGGTTGGCGTACTCAGAGTTCATACCCTTAGCCAGTGGGGTGAAGGCATCAGCCAGACGCTGGTACTTCTTCAGCTCTTGCTTCTCCTCGGGTGTGAGCTTGCGGTCGCGCTCGATGTCCTCGAGACACTTGTAGATATCCACATAAGCAGCTGTCTCGTACAACAGTGAACGACCAGCATCGAGCTTGGCTTTCATGCGAGAGAGCATATCATAAACAGCGGGGAAGTTGATGATGGCCTCACCAAACTGCTGACGCTCCTTAGCATAAGCCAGCCCCTCATTGTAAGCCTCCTGCTCAACACCTACACTCTGTGCAGCGATACCCAAACGGGCACCGTTCATCAGAGCCATCACGTACTTAATCAGACCCAGACGGGTGCTACCGCAGAGTTCAGCCTTAGCGTTCTTATAGGTCAGCTCACAGGTAGGTGAACCGTGGATACCCAGCTTGTGCTCAATGTGACGCACGTTTACGCCACCCTGGCGCTTGTCGTAGATGAACATTGACAGACCACGTCCGTCCTTGGTACCTTCCTCTGAGCGGGCCAGCACGAGGTGGATGTCTGAGTCACCGTTGGTGATGAAACGCTTCACACCGTTCAGGCGCCAGCAGTTCTCTTTCTCGTCGAAGGTGGCCTTCAGCATCACGCGCTGCAGGTCAGAACCGGCATCGGGCTCTGTCAGGTCCATACTCATGCCCTCACCAGCACAAACGCGGGGGATATACTTCTGGCGCTGCTCCTCGCTACCGAACTCATAGAGGGTGTCGATACAGCTCTGCAAGCTCCAGATGTTCTGGAAACCGGCATCAGCAGCCGAGATCATCTCAGAAAGCATAGAGAACACGGTGTTAGGCAGGTTCAGACCGCCGTAACGACGGGGCATACTTACACCCCACAGACCAGCCTTACGGGTGGCGTCGAGGTTCTCGTAAGTCTTAGAGGCGTAGATCATACGACCGTTCTCAAGGTGCGGACCTTCCAGGTCAACAGCCTCAGAGTTTGGCTCGATGATGTTGGCAGCCACGTCGCCGGTGATGTCGAGAATCTGCTTGTAGTTCTCGATGGCATCGCCCAGGTCAACGGGGGCGTAATCATATTCTTTCGCATCAGCGAAACCCTTTTCTTTCAGCTCAACGATACGAGCCATCAGGGGGTGGTTCAAGTAGAACCCGATCTCAGGATGATCGCTA
>ONAE01000034.1 GCA_900315695.1 uncultured Prevotella sp.
GGCTGTAGGTGGAGCCTATCTGTTCTGGCATCAACAGCCCGTCACCGATGAACAGCAACAAGATGTGATTGCAGAAGTTTATGAGACTCCTGAGAATCCGAAACAAGAGGAATCCTTTGTGGCTCAAACGATTACATCAAAGAGTATAGCTTCATCTGTCATGCCTCAACCATCCGAGACATCTGTCGCTACTGAGGGATCTGTCGCTACAGAAGAATCTGTGGCTACTGAGGAGTCAGCTCCTGAAATAAATGAGGAGCATAAGGTATTACCTAAAAAAACAGAGGTGCAAAAGAAACAACCCACTTTGGAAGTGTTCGAAGAGAAGAATCCTACACTACATCACAACAGAAAGTTGTCAATGAACCTGTATGCCTCAGGAGGTATGGGTAGTTGGAATGGACGGAATGGCGTTCAGATGAGTTCATCGATGCAGCAAAAGTTCGCTTTCACACGTGGTAAACCTGTTTATCTGGTAGATTATGAGGAGCGTCAGGATCACAAACAACCTATCTCTTTTGGACTTACGCTTAGTTATCCTCTCACCAAGAGACTGTCTGTAAGTACAGGAGCAGTATATACCAAACTGAGTTCAGATTTTCTAACCATCGTTCAGGATCATCAGATCAAACGTCATCAGGTACTCCATTATGTTGGTATCCCCTTGAATCTACAGTTCTCGGTATGGCAATGGCATGGGTTGGAGGCTTATCTCACAGCTGGTGGTCAGGTGGATTGGAATGTTTCGGCAAAAGCCAATACCGATGGCATTGACCAGAAGATGAATAAAGATCGGGCACAGTGGTCTATAGGCGGCAGTTTAGGTGTGCAATATCATATTGTGCCCCAGATTGGTCTCTATGCGGAACCAGGTATTCGCCATTACTTCAATAATGGTAGTAGCATCAGTAATTTCTACAAAGACAAGCCCACAAACTTCAATCTCCAATTAGGACTGAGATTCGATTTTTAGGCGTAAAAGGGAATGCCCCCAATAATTGTTATTGGAAAAGTGTTATTTTCCTCTTCATTCTTTGGCGGTCTTGATAAGTTTTACTATTTTTGCAGCAAAAAGGAGATTTTAGCGAATATGAACGATAACAACAAAGAGCAGCAGGGGCTGCAACTGGAGTTGCCACAGGAAGTGGCACAGGGCGAATATGCCAATTTTGCCATCATCACGCATTCGAGCAGTGACTTTATCATCGACTTTGCACGTGTGCTGCCTGGGGTGCCGAAAGCCCAGGTAAAGAGTCGTGTGATTCTTGCTCCAGAGCATGCCAAGCGCCTGCTGGCCGCTATTCAGGAGAATATCATGCGCTATGAGAAAGAGTTTGGCCCCATCCGCATTCCCAATCAGCAAGCGGCCCCAATCGCCCCCTTTGACCTCACGAAAGGTGAGGCTTGATGCGCTGTCAGCTATGATACAAGATACTTATCCTATATTGCACCTTCCAGAGTCGGGAACGGTGCTTTACCCTTTTCGTGAGGACTGCCGCCATGAGGTGAGCAGGCTGAAAGCCCGTTTTTGTCAGTGGTTGGGTGAGCAGATGCCTGAGGAACTGACGTTCAGAAATGATGTGGGCATCTGTGTGTCGGATCAGTTGCCGCTGATCTGTCCTGATCTGGTGATCCTGGTGGAGGGTCGGCCTGATGTGCGGATCGCTGTGGAGATTGATGAGCCTTTCGATCCTTACACCAGAGCCCCCCAGCATTATCTGACTGGTGGCTATGACTATCGCGACGGTTTGCTGACACGATTGGGTTGGATAGTGGTTAGATTTGCTGAACGACAGGTGTGGAACCATCATAAAGCCTGTACCGACTATCTGATAAAATTGTTGAAGACTCATGTGCCAGGCTTGGCATTACCCCAGTTATCAGAGGCGCCTCTGCCACCTGTAAAGCGCTGGACAAAAGCGGAGGCTCAGAAGATGGCGGCAAGGGTGCAGGCTGTCAACTCTGCCCAGACGCCCCATGAGCCGTCATGCTGCACGATGACTCCAGCGGAGTGTCAGTGTATGGCGCAGATGAAGCCCTTCCCTAAAACGCAGGATATGCAGGAGAAGATGTCCGCTTTCAGGGATGCTGGGTGCTATGAACAGGATGCGCACATCGACTTTGAACCCTACGAACATATTTATATATATAAGGGTCGGCAGCGACTGTTGCCTGTAAGTTCGCTGGTGGGTTATTTCTTCGAATGTTTCAATCCCTTGGCAGCTGCAGAACGAAGGTGGCAGAACTATAGCATCCCTGTTGAGGAATCGCTCGACCAATGGGACAGAATCGGCACGATGGCCAGTGAGGTGGGAACGTTTATGCATGCCCAGACGGAGAACTACTTCCGTAATGGCACATTTGAGACAGTCTATCCCTTCTGCTACAATGGTGAGACGGAAGCAATTTCGTTGGAGAAAGAGAAACAGTATTTCCTGCAGTTCGTCAGCGACTATGCCATCAGGCCCTATCGTCAGGAGTGGCCCGTCTATGATACATCGCTGAACATAGCCGGCACCATCGACCTGATCTGTCAGGAGGATGACGGCTCGTTTACGATCTACGACTGGAAACGCAGCTCGAAGGTGGTGAATACCCTTGGACAGCCTATCACAGAGGGCTTCAACGGAAAGATGAGTCTGAACGGCATCAACCTGCCCGATACCTCGTTCTATCACTACTGTCTGCAACAGAACCTCTACCGCTATATGCTGGAGACGCATTATGGCATCCGTGTGAGAGCCATGAATCTGGTGGTGCTATGTGCAGACTATCCCTCATATTATGTGGCGCAAGTGCCGAAGATGGACGAGGTGGTCAGTAAGATCATCGGCATCTGTCAGCGGGAAGATTTAGGCCATCGCCTGCTCACATAGGTAATTTTTGTGAAAATTGTGTGTGTTTCGCATTTTTTATGTATCTTTGCAGCGCAATGAGGCGAAACAGACACATACTACTGATAGCCTGCCTGATGACGAATATCGCTCAAGGGCAGGCTGTTCGTAATGATACTATTACGGACAGGACTCATCAGCTTCGTGAGGTGACGGTGACAGAGAGTCGCCGACAGCACGAGGTGAAGAGTACGGCGCCCCTCCGCATCCTCGACCATGAGCAGATGCTGAGTCTGGGTGTGACGGATGTGGCTGACGCCCTGCATCGTATGGCTGGCGTCACCTTGCGCGACTATGGTGGGGCAGGGGGACTCAAGACAGTCTCTGTTCGTGGTTTCAGTGCCAAACATACGGGTGTGAGTTATGACGGAATCATGCTGAGCGACTGTCAGAGTGGTGAGATCGACCTCTCACGTTATTCACTCGATAATGTGGCATACCTCTCGCTGGTGGTGGGGGATAATGACGACATCTTCATCCCTGCCCGCAACGCTTCTGCTTCTGCTGTGCTGAATATCCAGACTATTGGCATGCCGACAGGCGACAAAAATCCTCACCTGACGGCTCAGGTGAAGGCTGGCTCCTTTGGTTATGTGAGTCCGTTCCTGCGCTATGAGCAGAATCTGAGTGAGACCTTTGCCCTCTCAGTGGTGGGTGAATACACCTATGCTGAAAACGACTATCCTTACGAGGTGAAGAATGTGACGCAGGTGGTGAAGGATTATCGTAAGAACAGTAGGATGAACACAGGACATGGAGAACTGAACTTCGTGTGGACGCCTAATGCTTTCAACCGTCTCAGTGGTAAGGTGTATTACTACGACAACGATCGTCAGTTGCCTGGACAGGTACATTACTATACGAATGTGAGCAAGGAGACTCTTCGTGACCGCAATGCCTTCGGCCAGTTGCAGTATCTGACGCACAACCGTTCGGGCTGGTCGTTGAAGTGGAGTGCGAAGTTCAACTGGAATGCTTCGATCTATAAGGATCCGTTAACGGCGAAGAACCAGAATGATGGTAGCTATTGGCAGCGTGAGGCCTATACCTCTGCTGCTGTGCTCTATACCCCATCAGAGGTGTGGGCTTTCGATTATTCGTTGGACTATGGGTATAACAATCTCACCAGTTCGGCTGAGCGAACCATCAACAATAAGCCTTATCGCCACACGATTCTTCAATCGGCTACGGCGAAATACCGTTCAGGTAGGCTCACGGCATTAGCCCGTCTGCTTTATTCGCTCTATCTGAATGATGCCCAAATGGGTGAGAGTGCCAGAAACATGCGGCGCCTGTCGCCATCCGTCTCGTTGTCTTACAAACTGGTTGAGGATCAGGATCTCTTCCTGCGAGCATCGTATAAGAACATTTTCCGTTCACCCACTTTTAATGAAAGCTATTACTACCACATGGGCAGTACCGATCTGTTGCCAGAGAGCACAGACCAATATAATATAGGTATGACCTATAACACACAGTCGGAAAGCTGTGATTTCCAGATCACCCTCGATGGTTATTACAACCACGTCAGGGATATGATTGTGGCCGTACCTTATAACATGTTTATATGGACCTGTATCAATGTGGGAAAAGTCAGCGTTTTGGGAGCAGAGTTGACAGCCAATGCTACCTGTCGTCTCAATCAGGAGAACAGTCTGCAACTGTCGGGCAACTATAGTTACCAACAGGCAGAGAATCGCACGAATCCTGATTCGCCCTTCTATGGTTATCAGATAGCCTACATGCCGAAGCACACAGGCAGTGTCGCCATTGGATGGGAGAACCCCTGGGTGAGTCTCTCCCTGCATGGCTCAGGCGTGAGTAGTCGTTGGGCCAACAATCAGCATTACGAGGGAACGGAGATCTACGGCTACTGGGACACAGGCTTAACGGCCTGGCATACTTTCTGTTGGAATGGTCAGTCGTTGGAGGCCCGCTTCGATCTGAAGAACCTCTTCGATCAGCAGTATGAGATCGTGCGCCTCTATCCCATGCCAGGACGTAGTTGGCAAGTATCACTGAAATATCAACTTTAAAAATACAATAACGAAGAAAATGAAAAAGTATCTGTTAAGTTTTGCTGTGATGGCGATGGGTTCAACCCTCCTCACAGGCTGTTTGGGAGATGATTCAAATAACAACACGCCTGCTGAGGTCCCTGTGACCAAAGGTGTGTTTATCATCAACAATGGTAGTGCTAGTAATAGCATCGATGGTAGCCTTACTTATATCAATTATGCTACCATGACGCCTTCAGCCCAGCAGAATGTCTATCAAATGGTTAATGGTGAGAGTCTTGGCGGCACCGCTAATGATGTTCTGGTATATGGTCAGAAGGTGTATATTGCAGGTTTTGACGAGAACATCATCTTTGTTTTGGATGCCAGGAACTCAAAGGAACTGAAGAAGGTCAGCACCATAGATCTGCTGGGTGAAGCAGACGGTAAGGGCCCTCGCCGTTTAGCTGCTTTTGACGGAAAGGTCTATTTCACCACATACGGTAATGGTGACAAAGGCTCTGTAGCTGCTATCGACACCACGAGTTTTGCTCTGC
The DNA here is from genome assembly GCA_900315695.1 of uncultured Prevotella sp. Taxonomy (GTDB): domain Bacteria; phylum Bacteroidota; class Bacteroidia; order Bacteroidales; family Bacteroidaceae; genus Prevotella. The sequence goes on from ONAE01000034.1 coordinate 5,449, forward strand.
AGAAGCAGTATCAGGTTGGCTCACACCCAGAGGGATTGACTTTCGGCATTGACGACGCAAATATCGTGACGCTCTATGTGGCTAACAGTGATTGGAGCATGGGTAACGGTTCTATTTCAAAAATTGATATAACGAGTGGCAACGTCACCAATACCGAGTTTGAGAAAGTAAAGAATCCACAGGAAATAGCAGTGGCAGGTGATGTACTCTATGTACTCGACTATGGTCACTATGATGAAGCTTATAATCAGACAGATGCTGGTGTGTATAAGATTAGTGGAAATAGTGTATCGCTGGTTGTTCCCAACGCTACAGGTATGGCTGCTGCTGGCTTTTACATCTATACCTTCAACGATCCTTTTGGTGGTACCACAGGTCCAAGCTATAGTGTCTATGATATCCGTTCAAACTCTACGGCAAAGCTGAATCTGAGTGGTGATTCTGATCATCCAATTGTTTCTCCGGCAGCTATTGCTGTTGATCTGAATACAGGCAATATCTTTATTGCTTCCCGTCAGAAGGATCCCGATACAGGTTACCCCGCCTATGCGATGCCTGGTTTCGTGAATGTATATCAGGGATATGGCCTTAATGCTAATCCCGGTCAGTTTGTGGAGTCTTTCCAGACTGGCGTAGAACCTCATAAGATCGAGTTCGTTCACGGTACTGCAAAAATACAGTTTCAATGAGAATTTTCTGTAGTCTCATCCTCGCCTTGTCACTGCTTTCCTGCGGTGGTCCGTCCGCCCAGCAGGGAGGCGGTGAAAAGGTCGACTTCAAATATGCCTCCCTGCTCTCCATCACGAAGTACGACGGCTATACGGTGGCAACTATTGGCAATCCTTGGGAGGATGACAAAGCGCTCCACACGTATGTCTTAGTGCCTCGTGACAAGCAACTGCCTGTTCATCTGCCGAAGGGAACGGTGATCCGTACACCGTTGCAGAAGGCTGTTGTCTTTACCACAGTCCATTGTTCTTTGCTGATGGATTTAGGTTGTAGAGACAAGATAGCAGGTGTGGCTGATTTGAAGTACATCAAGATTCCCTGGATTCAGAAACAGGTAAGAAGGGGGAAAATCAGCGATTGTGGTGATGGGATGAGTCCTGTGATAGAGAAGATTATCGATATCCATCCTGATGCTATTCTGTTGTCGCCTTTCGAGAACAGTGGTGGCTATGGTAAGCTGGAAGATCTTGACATCCCCCTTGTGGAGTGTGCCGAGTATATGGAGGTATCTCCGTTGGCTCGTGCCGAGTGGATGCGTTTCTACGGTCTGCTGTTTGGAAAGCAGAAGAAGGCCGACAAGCTTTTTGCAGAGGTGGATGAGAGCTATAATGATCTGAAACAGGAGGCTGAGGAGGCAGGAGAGGGTCGTTCGGTGATGATGGATAAGCTGGTAGGTTCCGTATGGTATGTACCTGGCGGGCGTAGCACTATCGGTCAGATGATCAAGGATGCGGGAGGCCGTTATCCATGGGAAGACGATGAACACAGCGGCTCACTCCCCTTGTCGTTCGAGACGGTTCTTGAAGAGGCTTTCGATACCGAGGTGTGGATGTTCCGCTATGAGGGTGACAAGCCAATCTCCTTCGGACAGTTTGGTGAGGAGAAGAACGGCTATCAACAGTTCCGTGCCTACCAGACTCAGGAGGTATATGGCTGTAATGTACGTACTTCACGGTTCTATGAGGAGTCGCCTTTCCATCCTGACTGGTTGCTCAACGACTTTATCCACATTCTTCATCCGGATGTCAAGTTAAAGAGTCCCCTCAAGTATTATAAGAAATTAAACTAATTCAATTAAGATATGAAAATAGCATTAATCGGTTATGGAAAGATGGGTAAGATGATAGAGCAGATTGCCCGTGACCGTGGACATGAGATTGTGAGTATCATCGATATTGACAATCAACGGGATTTTGACAGTCCTGCGTTTGCGTCGGCTGATGTGGCCATTGAGTTCACAGCGCCTCAGGTGGCATATGGTAACTATTTGAAAGCCTGGGCCAAGGGCGTGAAGGTGGTGAGTGGCTCTACGGGCTGGCTGAAGGATCATGGTGATGAAGTGCGCAAGGCTTGTACCGAAGAGGGGAAGACACTTTTCTGGGCTTCGAACTTCTCTATCGGTGTGGCCATCTTCTCGGCAGTGAACCGTTATCTGGCCAAGATTATGAACCAGTTCCCTCAGTATGATGTAGAGATGGAAGAGACGCATCATGTGCACAAACTCGATCATCCCAGTGGTACTGCCATTACTCTTGCTGAAGAGATTGTCGAGAACATCGACCGTAAGGAGGCTTGGAAGGAGGATACCACGGACAAGAAATACCTTCGGGTGGATCATATCCGTCGTGGAGAGGTGCCTGGCATCCATACCATCCGCTATGATTCCGATGCCGATCTGATTACAATCACCCACGATGCCCACAGCCGTAAGGGCTTTGCACTGGGAGCAGTGCTTGCTGCTGAATATACGAAGGATCATCAGGGATTGCTCACTATATCTGATATGTTTAAATTTTAAAACATATCTTAAAGTAACGATCAGACGCAACTTACTGAGTTGCTATGGCGTCAAATCTATGTGAATGTAATTTTTAGCTAAAATGGTGAAAAAGAAAGAATTCAATCCGAAGGTGCAGTGGGCCAAGTTCATTGCAGTACTGGTGCTCTATCTGCTCTTCCTATATTGGGTTGGAAGTTGGTGGGGACTCCTTGTCATACCGTTTATCTATGATGTCTATATCACGAAGAAGATTAAGTGGCAGTGGTGGAAGGAAGCCGAGCGCCCCGTGAAGTTCGTGATGTCGTGGATCGATGCGCTGGTGTTCGCCTTGGTAGCAGTGTATTTCATCAACCAGTTCTTCTTCCAGAACTACGTCATTCCGTCGAGTTCGTTGGAGAAGTCCTTGCTGACGGGTGATTATCTGTTTGTTTCAAAGGTGAGCTATGGTCCCCGTATCCCACAGACCCCGTTGACGATGCCGCTGACGCAGCACACCCTTCCTGTCATAGAGTGTAAGAGCTATATTGACTGGCCCCATTGGGATTACCGTCGTGTAAAAGGATTGGGTAAGGTGGAACTGAACGATATTGTCGTGTTCAACTTCCCAGCAGGCGACACGCTCTGTTCTGCTCCTCAGTATCAGGCCTACGACTATTACCAGATGTGCTATGGTATCGGTTACCAATTATATCCGAACCGTCCTGATCCTGACTCGTTGTCGCCTGAAGATCGTATCAAATTTTTCGAAACCATCTATGAGGCAGGTCGTAATGAACTGTGGCGGAATCAGGCAGAGTATGGTGAGATTATAACTCGTCCTACAGACCGTAGGGAGAACTATGTGAAGCGCTGTGTAGGATTACCAGGTCAGACATTGGAGATCCGCAACCGTATGGTCTATCTTGATGGCAAGAAAAACAAAGAGCCAGAGAATGTGCAATACACCTATCATGTGAAGTTAAAACAGGCTATCCCAGAGAAACTGATGGTTCAGTTGGGAATCTCGATGGAGGACCTGACGAGCCTGAATACCGTGGGCTATATGCCACTCACGAAGTATGCTGTAACAACCTTGCAGGCCAGAAAGGATATTGTGGAGAGTGTCACGCTGAATACAGAGGCCAACGATCAGGAAATCTATCCCCTGAATGGCAATAAACACTGGACCCGCGACAACTATGGTCCTGTCTGGATTCCGAAGAAAGGCGAGAAGATCCGTCTGACATTGGATAATATTGCTATTTATGAGCGCCCCATCCGCGTCTATGAGGGTAATACGTTGACGATTGATGACGGACGTATCTATATCAACGGTAAGGAGGCGCGCGATTATACCTTTAAGATGGACTATTATTGGATGATGGGTGATAATCGCCATAACTCCGCTGACTCACGTTATTGGGGTTTTGTGCCTGAGGATCATATCGTGGGCAAGCCGATCTTCATCTGGTGGTCAAGTGATCCAGACCGTCGTGGCTTTTCTGGTATCCGATGGAATCGTTTAGGACGTATTGTCGATGACATCAGATAAAGTTTTGTTGAGTACAACCTATTTCGGCCCGGTGCAGTGGTATCAGAAACTGCATCGGGCTGAACATGTCATCATAGAACAGTGGGAGAGTTTCCAGAAGCAGACCTACCGTAACCGTTGCCTGATAGCTACCACCAACGGTGTCCAAGCTCTGACGGTGCCGGTGGAGAAGTCGGCAGCATGTATCAAGGACATCTGTATCAGTGATCATGGCAACTGGCGTCATCTGCATTGGAACGCCCTGCAGTCGGCTTATGGGGAATCACCGTTCTTTGAGTATTATCAAGATGATATCCGTCCCTTTTTTGAAGAACGATGGACTTACCTGCTTGACTTTAACGAAGCCATCCGTCAGAAAATGTGCGAGTTGATAGATATTCAGCCAGAAGTGACGTACAGTACTGGATATGTGGCAGACAGCGGATCGATAGGTATCGATGATTTCCGGTCTGCCATCAATCCGAAGCATCCAATCCACGACAATGACTTTGAGACAAAGACCTATTATCAGGTGTATCAGATGAAACACGGTTTTCTTAGCAATCTCTCTGTGCTTGATCTGCTTTTTAACATGGGGCCAGAGAGTATTTTCTACCTTTGAGACACAGAATGAGACATTTTTAAAACATTTCCTCTGCAAAATTACCGATATTTCATTATTTCTGTTTATCTTTGCAACACAATAACAAACTGCTCTATGAGGAAAACGTTGTTTTTGCTGTATAATTTAATGCTTTGTCTCACGGTTTTGGGACAGACAAGACATTTTTATACCTCAGAAAGACTTTCAAGTAACTTGATTACGTGTATCTGTCAGGATAAGACTGGTTATATCTGGATTGGTACGGAGTATGGACTGAACAGATATGACGGTTATCGTTTTACTAACTATCTGCACAATGCGAACGATCCCTCCTCACTGTTGAGTAATAATATCACTTCGCTTTTCATTGATGCAAGGGGATGCTTATGGATTGGAACGGGAATAGGACTGGTACGCTATAGTAATGACACCGAGCGGTTTGAGCGGGTTGACCTTCCAAGTAAATCTGCGCCCCGTATTAATGACATTATCCAGGAAGACGACGCACATCTGCTGATCGGTACTGCTGGTTACGGTCTGTTCAGGGTGAATATCATTTCCCGTAAGGCGGAATCGGTTAAAAACTATGCACAAGGAGATGTTGATTACTTCAATCATATCCTGATAGATGATGATGGAAACTTCTGGAAGGGAGGCTCAGGACCGGATTTCTCTTGCAGAAGACCAGATAAGAGTATCCGTCAGTTTGGCTCGCCATACGGTCCGGTAACCGCTTTTGTCAAATATCAGGGTGGTGTGCTGATGGTGTGTCAGCGTGGCTTGTTGTACTATCGCGATGGACAGCTTATTCCCGATTTCATCGATCAGAGTGTGCTTGGGAATGAAGATGTTCAGTTGCGAACGGTACTCTGTGACAGAAAGGGGAATCTGTTTATCGGCACTTTAGGTAAGGGCCTCTGTTGGGTGCCTCAAGGATCACATAAACTGCGCCGTTATGAATATCCCAGTTCCTCGTTCGACCTGAATACAAGCAATGTGTGGGCTCTGTATGAGGATGTGCAAGACAATCTTTGGGTCGGTTGCTTGAGGCGTGGCCTGTTGCTGTTGCCACAGCATGAGCCTCAGTTCTCAACCTGGAGTCTTTCCGCACAGAATGTGAAGATAGGCGGTTCGGTGACCTCCTTCTGTCAGGGTGACGAGGGGATGACCTGGTTGGCCGTTCAGAACAATGGAGTCTATGGTTTTGATGCTTCAGGAAATATGGTAGCTCATCCGGCGGCTCCTGTAAAGACTTATTCCATTTACCGTGACAAGGGAGGAAAATACTGGATAGGTGATGATAACGGTCTATATAGTTATCAGCCAGATAAAGGTACTTACACAAAGGTTGTCGATTTCGAGAGCGACTATATCAACGCGATAACTGATGATGGCCGTGGAACACTGTTCTTCTCAACCTATTCTAAAGGATTCTGTTCCTACGATGTGAATACAAAGGTGTTCAGGCATTTTTCCATGAATGACAATGATCCGCGCCGAGGGCGACTTCATAATAACTGGGTGATGGTGATGATGCTCGACAGCCGCGGCCTGTTATGGATTGGCACCTCGTCGAACCTGAGTTGTTATGATCCGGTGAGGGGCAGCTTTAAACCCTTGGGATGGGAAGTGTTGCTCGAAGGGAAAACCGTCACATCGCTTTATGAGGATCATGATCATCAAATCATCATCGGAACCGATATGGGACTGTACCTCTATAACCGGAAAAAAGCGGAGGCAGAACCTTATCCTGGTGCTGAGGCCCTGGTCGGTAAGGTGATTAGTGGTATTGAGCAGGACCAGTTTGGAGATCTGTGGTGCAGTACGACATTGGGTATCTGGCAATATCAGCGCGACCATCAGCAATGGGTCACCCATGTGAATGGTAACGGTTTGACCACCCGTGAGTATGTGCGTGGACTGGCTATGCAACTATCTACCGGTGATATTTTTTTCGGAATCAGCGATGGTGTGACATCTTTCCATCCGGCAGCTTTGCGCGAGAGTCATCATTCTCAGGCACAGGTACATCTGACGGGATTGCTGATAGGTGATAGTCCAGTGACGAGGGGCACTTTGTCGGATGGCTCCCCGGTGATGAGAAACCCCTTGGCAGATAACCATCATTTCTCACTCTCCTATATCGACAACACGTTTTCGATGGAGTTTTCGCTCTTTGACTATTCAAATGCAGAGAATGTGATCTTCGAATATCGGATGAATGGTACAAAGAATTGGTCGCAGACGGCTGTCGGCAGCAATGTCATCTCGTTCAGTCATATCCAGCCCGGATCTTATACGTTGGAGGTCAGGGCTTTAGAAAATGGTGTCTATACCGAATCTCAGATCTATTATCTGGTCATCAGGGCACCGTGGTATCGTTCCGCGTGGGCGTACCTTATATATATAATAGTAGCCTTAGGGTTCCTCGGATACCTTGGATACAGTTGGCGCCGTCAGACCAAGCAGCAGCTTGACGAGGAAAAGATGAAGTTTCTGATCAATGCCACCCATGATATCCGTTCACCGCTAACGCTCATCATGAGTCCGCTGCATAAGCTGCTACGCCGTGATTATGATCAGGAAACGAAGAATGAACTGAAGACCATCGAGCATAATGCACAGCGTATTCAGAATCTGGTGAATCAGATTCTCGATATCCGTAAGATCGATAAACGGCAGATGAAGCTGCAATGCCAAGAAACCGACATGGTGCAATATGTAGGCAATGTCCTGAAGTCGTATGACTACACAGCCAAAGAGCGAAATATCGACTTCTCCTACAAGCCTGCTATTGATAAGTTGAACGTGTGGCTCGACCGCAGTGCGCTTGACAAGGTGGTGGATAATTTGTTGTCGAATGCTTTCAAATACACCTACGATGGCGGTGCTATTGAGGTGCGAGTGGCAGAAGGCGATCATAACACGGCTGTTTTGCAGGTAGTTGATACCGGTATGGGCATCAAAGGTGATACCAGCAGGCTCTTCGATCGCTTCTATAGTAACTCCCACTCCCTTCACATCGAGGGAACAGGTATTGGTCTGAACCTCTGTAAGATGATGGTTGAGATGCATCATGGTACGATTGAGGCTGCCAACCGCGATGATGTTCAAGGTAGCGTGTTCACCGTACATCTCCCCTTGGGTAAGGCTCACCTCTCTGCCGAAGATATTCTGATACCAGAAGAAAAAGACCAGGTACAGCGACAGAAAGCCCAGACGAGCTATAAGGTGCTGGTAGTGGACGATGATGAGGAAATCGATAACTATATCGCTCAGGAGTTGGGTGGTTACTATCATATCACGGCAGTAACCAATGGTCGTGAAGCCTTACGTCTGTTGCTCTCTACTGACACAGATCGTCAATACGACCTTGTAGTCAGCGATGTGATGATGCCCGAAATGGATGGCTTCACGATGTTGCGGATGATCAAGAAGAATATGAATCTCAGCCATATCCCTGTGGTGATGCTTACGTCGAAAAGTGATGTCGCCAATCGTCTCGAAGGACTGGAACGGGGAGCAGACGCCTTCCTTGCCAAGCCATTCGATATGGAAGAGTTGCATGTGGTCATCAATAACCTTATCAGCAAGAACCTGCTTTTGAAGGGTAAGTTCTCTGGCATCCAGCAACAGAAAGATAAGGTGGTTGAAACCAATGTGAGAGGTAATGATGAGATTCTGATGGAGCGTGTCATGAAGGTCATCAATGAGCATCTGTCGGATAGTGACTTCGGCGTGGATATGCTAACCAAGGAGGTGGGTATCAGTCGTGCCCAGCTGCACAGAAAGATGAAGGAAATCACAGGTCTGCCCATTAGTGAATTCATCAGGAATATCCGACTTGAACAAGCTGTGAGACTGCTCAAAGAGCAAAAAGTCAATGTCACGCAAGTGGCCTATTCCGTCGGATTTAGCAGTTTACCACACTTCTCTACCGTGTTTAGGAAGCAGTTTGGTGTCTCACCAACCGAATATATTGAGCAAATTTCACAGGTTGATACAAAAATTAAATAAAGTGAAACAAATATAGAAGCCTTGTTTTGGAATTCATACTAATTTTGCGCCACAATTTACTTTATTTTTTTAATATTAACTAACAAAACCAAACGTATGAGTTTCAAAGCAATGAAAACAGCCGTGTGTTTCGGATTATGCTTCATGGGCATAATCAGTGCACAGCAGGCGTCTGCAGCTTCCGAGAAGGTTGCTGCTGTTCAGCAAACGAGACAGGCATCTGGTCATGTGGAAGACTCTCAGGGTCCTCTGATCGGTGCTACGGTCATGGAGAAAGGTACCACCAATGGTACAGTCACCGACTTCGATGGTAACTTTTCTCTTAATGTTCAGCCGGGCGCAACGCTCGTCATCTCTTATGTCGGCTATGAGTCAATGGAGGTGAAAGCCGGCGACAATGTAAAAGTGAAGATGAAAGAAGATGGTCACGTGGTAAATGAGGTCGTGGTCATCGGTTATGGTACCCAGCGTCGTGAGGCTGTGACGGGTTCTGTAGCAAACATCGGTGGTGAGAAACTGAATCAGGTGGCTGCTTCTAACGCAGCTCAGGCTCTGCAGGGTCGTGTAGCCGGTGTTCTCATGACACAGACCTCTTCAAAGCCTGGTGCCGAGATGCAGATCCGTATCCGTGGTCAGCGTTCACTGAGTGCAACTAACGACCCGTTGATCGTGCTCGATGGTATTCCTTTCATGGGACAGCTTTCTGATATCAACCCCGCAGACATCAAGTCAATGGATATCTTGAAGGATGCTTCTGCAACTGCTATCTACGGTTCTCGTGGTGCGAACGGTGTGATTATCATTACCACTGTAAAGGGTAGTCAGGGTACACCTGCCAAAGTATCTTATAATGGTTATGTGAGCTTCAAGAAGATTTTTAAGAAGTATCCTATGATGGATGGTCCTGCTTTCTCAAAGATGCGTGAGTATGCAGGTAAGTATAAGAATTCTCTTGATGAAAGTGATGATAACAACTTCGATTGGCAGGATCAGTACTATCAGACAGGTGTTGGTCATAGTCACGATATTTCTGTTGCTGGTGGTACCAATGGTGGTAGCTACAGTTTTGGTGTAGGCTATTATCATGATGAGTCTGTTGTTCCTACTGAAGGTTACGACCGTATCTCTGTTCGTGGTAACTTCGATCAAAAGGTTGGTGAGTGGTTCCGTTTCGGTTTGAGTACTAATACCAGCTACCGTAAGTCAGAGGGTGTTAACAATATCTACGCTGTTCTGGCTTCTTCTCCACTATCTACTCCATACGATGAAAATGGAAATTTAAAGCGCTACAACAAGTTGCCTGCAGACGACCAAATTGTTATCACAAAGGATGTAGTTGAGCGCGATAAGGATCAATGGTTGAACGAGAACCGTGGTATCGGTACTTACAACACCTTCTTCGCTGAGGTTAAGTGCCCATGGGTTGAGGGATTGAGCTACCGTATCAACGTCGGTTTGAACTATCGCACCTCTAAAGGTGGCGGTTTCACAGGAACTGGTATCAATAGCACAAACCCGAGTCAAGTAAATAGCGGTTGGGTAACCAATAACCAGACTCGTAACTGGGCTGTTGAGAACCTGCTGACTTACGATCGTGTTTTCGCTGAGAAGCACAACGTCAATGTGGTGGCAATGTACTCTGCTGAGCAGACTCGCTATGAGTCATCAGGTGGCTCCGCACTCGATATTCCTGCTAATTACATGCAGTACTACAACCTTGCTTCTGCAGTAGGTGAAGTCAACCTTAATAACTTTAACTATTGGCAGAGTGGTCTGATGTCTTGGATGGGTCGTGTGATGTATTCTTATGATAATAAGTACATGCTCTCAGTAGCTTTCCGTGCTGATGCTTCTTCACGTCTGGCTCCTGGCCACAAGTGGCATGCTTATCCCGCCATCAGCGCAGGTTGGAATATCGCCCGTGAGAGCTTTATGGAGAGCACTAAGAACTGGCTCGACAACCTGAAGCTCCGTGTAGGTTATGGTGAGACCTCTAACCAGGCCATCAATCCTTATTCTACACTTGGTGGACTGGCCACTCGTAACTACAACTTCGGTTTAGCTGATGCTGGCAGAAAAGCTGGTTATTATGTAAACGCACTGCCTAATGACGCTTTAGGTTGGGAGTATTCAAAGACTTGGAACTTCGGTCTTGATTTCTCTCTGTTCAATGGTCGTCTTTCAGGATCATTCGAGTATTATATCCAAAAGACCAGTGACATCCTGCTTGATGTCACCATGCCTCCTACATCTGGTGTAGGTAGCTATACTGGTAACATCGGTAAGACTCAGAACAAGGGATGGGAGTTCACTTTGAACGGTATTATCATCGACAACAAGAAAGGTTGGAACTGGTCAGCAGGTATCAACCTCTATCAGAACCGTAATGAACTGACTGAATTGGCATCAGGCGCTGATCGTGATGAAGGTAACCGTTGGTTCGTTGGTTATCCAATCGACGTGATTTATGATTATGAGTATCAGGGGCTGTACCAGGCTGGTGAAGAGGCTGCACTGAACGTCCTTGAGCCTGGTGGTAATATTGGTATGATTAAGGTGAAATACACTGGTGACTATGGTGCTGATGGTCTGCCTACCCGTCAGATTGGTCCTGAAGATCGTCAGATCATGAGCATGGAGCCAGACCTTCTTGGTGGTTTTAATACAACAGTTGGCTATAAAGGCTTCGACCTGACTGTGATTGGTGCTTTCCAGATTGGTGGTAAGCTGATTTCTGCACTCCACTCTTCAAGCGGTTACCTGAATTTGTTGACAGGTCGTCGTAATAATATAGATGTGGATTACTGGACACCAGAAAATACTGGTGCTCACTATCCGAAGCCCGGTGGTGTCCTGAGCGGTGATAACCCCAAGTATGGTTCTACCCTCGGTTACTTCAACGCTGGTTACCTGAAGATTCGTACCATTACTCTTGGTTATAACTTTGAGAACCTGAAGGCTATTAAGGGTTTGGGTATCGACCGTCTGCGCCTCTATGCAAGCGTCCAGAACCCGTTCGTGATCTTCTCTCCGTTCAACAACGAGAGTGGACTCGATCCCGAAACCAACTCGTGGGCTAACGAAAATACTGCTGTGGCTGTTGATGGTTACACAGGTAAGCACAAAATGCCTATCGTAGGTTACAACACTCCTGTTACCCGTAACTTCATTTTCGGTCTTAACGTAACGTTCTAAGGGTACTAAAGGTATAAAAGAAAAAAAGTTAAAATTATGAAAGCAAAAAGTATTAAATATATTCTTGCTGCAGGTCTTGTATGCTGTGGTATTTCCACAACCATGACCTCTTGTAGCAGTGTGCTTGACGAACAACCACGTAGCACATACGACCCTTCGTTCTTCAATACGCCGACTGGTATTGAGGGTGGTCTGACAGCGCTTTACGCTCACCTTCGCTATTTTTATGGAAATGGTTATTATCTGAACACCCTTGAGACTGGTACAGACGAATATACCTATGCTCAGTCTGCTGATGGTAACTTCAAAGACGCCGATCTTTCTGGTGTAGGTTCTGTTACTCCTAATAGTACAGTTGCGGGTGGTGCTTGGAATGAACTTTTTTACAACATCAACACTAGTAATGGTATTATTGAGAATGGTACTGCTGCCAATTTGTCTGATGCTCTGTTGGCAGAGGCCTATTTCTTCCGTGCCTTCGATTACTTCATCCTGGTGCAGACCTATGGTGGTGTGCCCTTGGATCTCGGTGCTGGAGAACTGAAGTTCAATACCACAACTATTCGTACTTCTGTACGTAATACAGTTCCTGAGGTTTATACCAAGTGTATCTTCCCAGACCTGGAGAAGGCTGTTAACGATCTGCCTGACAATCCTCGTCTGATAGGTACTGCTACCAAGAACCTGGCTCGTCTGTATCTCTCTAAGGCTTACCTGACTTATGCATGGTGGCTGGAGAATCCTAACAACATTCCCACCTATCCTGAGACTACTCGTGATGCCGGACAGGCTCAGAGCTATTTCCAGAAGGCTTTTGATATGGCTAAAGCCGCTATTGACAATCCTGGCCCTTATGGACTTCAGCCCACATTCTATGATGTGAATGTAGCAAAGAATGATCGTAATAAGGAAATTATGCTTTATGCAGATCATAGCGAGAACGAGAAATTTGGTAACGGTGGTGCTGGCTATGGTTGGGGTAACGGTGGTTCTCCTGAGAACTTTGCTTACTGGATGGAAACTTGGAACTATACCGAGATGACTGCTGTTGGTACATCTGGCGACATGAAGGTTAACCCTGTTCAGCGTGAGACTATTCAGGGACTTGGACGTCCTTGGACTCGTATGGCTCCTGTTGCTGATGCCTTCCTGAAGGGCGGTGTATGGGAGGATGATGTCAAGGCTATTGACTCCCGTTATGATGCAACTTTCACTCTACGTTATCACTCAAACACAGGTAAACCTGGTGCAAATGCCGGCGCTTGGGTATATGGTGCTAATGGCATGAAGATTAATTCTGGTGAGGTCTTTTTCAGCTTTGTTGATGAAGCTACTGAAGGTGACATCGACTGGACTCCTACTAAGGCAATGATCAAAGATGGTGATAAACTGGTGGAACAGGAGGTTACTCGTTTCGGCTTTGGTAAACTGCCTGGACGTGCCGATTTCGTTCGCAGTGTCAAGAACATCAGTCGTAAGTGTTACCCAATTAACTGGAAGATTAGCATTTCACGTACTGACACTGACAATAGCTATAATAATATGGTAAATGGCGGTAGCCCACGTCCTTGGAATGTTGCTAAGTTCTCTGAGTTTTATCTGATTGCTGCTGAGGCTGCTGTAAAACTCGGTAAGAACGCAGATGCTAAGGAATACGTTAATGTGCTCCGTGCTCGTGCTGGTAAGCAAACTTTCAGCCAGAACGATAATGTGGCCGTTTCTGTTGATAAGAGTGCAGAGATGGTTGCTGCTACACCTGCAACGATCGATATCGACTTTATCCTCGACGAGCGTAGCCGTGAGTTCTGGGGTGAGGGATACCGTTGGTTCGACCTCGTTCGTACCCAGAAGTGGGCAGAGCGTGCAAGCGTTTATCATATTGCTGGTAATGATTTTGGTGATACTAAGTTACAGGAGGTTAAGCGTGACATCCCTGCTGGTTACTACATCCGTCCTATCCCACAGCAACAGCTCGACGGTATGGAGATGACCGCAGATGAGAAGGCTAATTACCAGAACCCTGCTTACAGAAACTAAGCTTTCTTTAGTATAAAACTATTGTAAGAGGTGCGTCAATGATGGCGCGCCTCTTCTTTTTGTTTGTGGCCTGTTTAACTTATAGATTAGGTTTTTGCTAGAATTAAATCTGGCACTTCCTACATTTAAATGTAAAAAGTGCCAGAATTAAATCCCGCAAAAACTGCGTTTAGAGTGAGCTTACTCGGGCTTGAACTGATCTTTGCCTACGCCACAGATGGGGCATACCCAATCCTCGGGAATATCCTCAAAAGCTGTTCCTGGCTCGATGCCACTGTCGGGATCACCTTCTGCGGGGTCATAGACGTAACCGCAAACTTCGCAAATGTACTTCATAATCGTAAGTGTTTAGTTATTAATAATAGAAAATATTCTCTCAACAATCCGCTCGGGCGGAATGTTATTCAGACAGGCATAGTCGCCGCGCTTGCAGGACTTATTGCCGAAGATGCTGCAGGGGCGGCAGTCGAGATCCACTTGGATGGCATTCTCTCTGGGTTGGTTGAAACCGAAGAATCCTGCCAGAGGATGGGTGGCTCCCCAGACGCTGACCACAGGAGTGGCCGTCAGCGAGGCCAGATGCATATTGGCAGAGTCCATGGAAAGCATCACATCGAGATGGCTCATGAGTATCAGTTCCTGGTACATCGATTCACAATGCTGGCCGACATTCACGCATGACTGGAACTTGCTGCACCACTGATCGAAATATTGGTTTTCCTCCTCACCTCTGCCGAAAAGGAAGATGCGGGCATTGGGATGCTTCTGTATCAGTTGGGTAATCACCTGCTCCATCAGCTGGGGGGGATAGATCTTGCCTGCGTGTGCGGCAAACGGAGCGATACCGATCCACTTCTGGAAACTGCGCTTCGGGCCGAAGATGGCTGGCAGCATGTTCAGATTGCCGCCCTCTGGGGGGAAGATAGAGTGGAACTGGCTCACGTCGACGGGATAGCCCAACCGCGCAAAGACCTCGGCATAGTTCTCAAATGAGGTGGGGAGCTGTTCTCTTACCTTATGTTTAAAAGAGATGAGCTTACGGCGCATACGGCGGTGCTTGTCGATATGCTCCACACGGTATCTGCCTAAGTTGAAGCGCATGCGGAGATAGTCGGAACGGAGTACGTTATGCAGGTCGGCAACCTTTGTGAACTGTTTGGCCACCAGTCGGCGATAGAGCGCATTCAGCCCCCTGACTCCATGATATTCATGTTTGATGTCGGCCTCCATAAAGTTCACATTGGGAGCCAGATCATCAAAGAGCGGGCGCACCACGCCTCGGCTCAGAACCGTTATGCGGATATCGGGATACTGGTTTGCCAGTGCCCATACCACCGGAACGGCCATCGCCACATCACCCAGTGCGGAGAAACGGATAACTAAGATGTGCTCTTTTCTCACTTCTTATTATAAAGTATCGGGTTAGTGCTCGGATCGTTGTACATCTTCATCTGAAGATAGACCTTCATGTATTTACGACCTTCTTTGATGTCCTCTAACAACTGGTCGATAGCCAGTGAGAGATCCACCTGCTGTTCTTTCAGGACGGCGAGCTTGGTCTGGCACTTCTGGATATGTGCCGGCTCAGCGTCTGTACGCTTCACCTGCTCCTCCATGTGGTAGATCTTCAGGGCAAGGATGCTCAGGCGGTCAACAGCCCAGGCCGGGCTCTCTGTGTTGAGTCTTGCGTCGGGTTGCGGCACCACGTCACTGTAAAGCATACGGAAGTAGGCGTCGATCTCTTCCACCAGGTCGGTACGTTCCTGGTTACTGCTGTCAATCCTGCGTTTCAGCGCCAATGCCTCAACAGGGTTGATGTGCGGGTCGCGGATAATGTCCTCGTAATGCCACTGCACGGTATCGATCCAGCACTTGAGATAGAGGCTGTGCTCGATGGTGTTCTTGGCATAGGGATTATGAATGGGCGTATTGACGTCATCTGTCAGATGATAGTCGCTGATTGCCCGATTGAAAATCTGAGTTGCTTGTTGGGTAAACGACATATTAATTGTTTTATTCCGCAAAACTACTGAAACTTTTTCAAATAACCAACAAATTCCACATACTTTTCATCTAATTTTGCATTTTTATTACTGGTAACGCACACAAATAGGGCTGAAATATGCACACTTTAACCCTGTTTGTGCAATCGAACGTAAGATTTTCTTAAAAAAGTTTGCGTAAGTGAAAGAAAATGTGTTACTTTGCACCCGATTTCAGCAATGAGCTGATTTTTTTCAAGATAGCAAATTCATTATTAACATTTTAAAGTATTACAATTATGTCAGAAATTGAAAGCAAAGTAAAGGCAATTATCGTTGATAAACTCGGTGTAGATGAGGCAGAAGTAAAGGCAGAGGCTAGCTTCACTAACGATCTTGGTGCAGATTCACTGGATACCGTTGAGCTGATCATGGAGTTCGAGAAGGAGTTTGGTATTTCTATTCCCGACGACAAGGCTGAGAAGATCGCTACTGTA
>ONAE01000057.1 GCA_900315695.1 uncultured Prevotella sp.
GCCCGCATCCTTGTTGTAGCTGATCTTTCCCTCCACGAGGTCGTCCGCTCCCTCTGCCGAGTAGGTGAAGAAGTAGGCTTTGTCGCCCTCAACCATCATACCGACAGCGGGCGGTTCCTCGATGGGCTCGATAGAGTTTAAAATAGCTTCGAGTTCCTCATCGGTGTACTTCTCAGGGTTTGAAAGAGCATCGGCTTGCTCTTCGGTGTACTCGACGGTTCCAAGCGCGGTGTCATGCTCCGTCCAGACACCCTGCTTTATCATGTTCTCCGCACTGGGATTGTCAGCTGACCCAGTATCCCCCAGGCTCTGGCACGATGTAACCATGCCTGTAACACAGCAACAGAACAACGCTGCTACCACGTAATTGAAAATTGTCTTTGTTCTCATAAAAAATTAAATTTTAGTTATATAATTAATGTAAATGCAAGAATAACTTTCTGCAAAGATTTTTTCGATTTGTTGTGCAAAGATAGGCATTTTTATCCAAATTACAATGATTTTGCTATGTTAAAATGGCAATTTTGCGGATTTTGAAACTAATTTTGCTAAAATTGAAAGAATAGGAGATCACTCCATGCGCTACGCTTAGTCGAGAGGACAAAAAGAGGAGCGGTCGCTGATGACCGCTCCTCTATTATTCGAGGGGAATCTCGGGATGCTGAACTGCCAGGGGCAGATCTTTCTGCGAGAGGTAGAACATGTAGAGGATCACATCCTTATTGCCTCGGTTCTCGCCGTGGTGGATGGTGTTCACCATCTCGACAACGGGCTCGCCCTCATGCACCACTTTCTCCTTGCCGTCCTGTCCGATGATGGTGAGTTCGCCCTGCACCAGGATGCCGTAGTTCATCACGGGATGGTGGTGCCAGCCCAGCTTCTTGCCTGCGGGGAACACATATTTCACGGCCACCAGCTCGGGGCGTCCCTGCAGGTAGTCGGGCAGTTCCACGCCGTCCCAGCTCTGGCTGGTACGAATCAGTTCGGTACTCTGTACTTCTTTCACGGCATTGTCTTCTTGAGTACGTGCCTCCTTGCAGGAGGTCATAACGCTAGCGCCGCAAATAAGGGTGGCGGCGAGCACCCAATGCATCATTTTCTTCATTTTTATGTGTTTGAATTACATACCTTATTAATAATATTAGTTCTTGTGTTACAGTTCGTAAACCTTCTTTCCCTCGAAGTAGGTGGCTGCGGGCTTGGCTTCGTGAATCTCCGTCTCGGGGCACGACAGCACATCCTTGTTAACCAGCAGGAAGTCGGCATACTTACCAGCGGCGATGCTGCCTCTCTCCTTTTCGATGAGCATCTGCTTGGCGACGTTGATGGTCAGGGCCTCGATGGCCTGCTCGCGGGTGATGAGTTCCTCAGGCCACCAGGGGGTACCATTCTCTCCAGCCATTACACCAGTGACAGCTATCTCCATGATTCCGAACGGATCGTCGGGACTGCCGCTCGTTGCAGGGAAGTCGGAGTGAGAGGTCATGTGGATGCCATTGTCGAAATAAGACTTCATCGGATATGACTTGGCTTCCTGTCCTACGGGCGCCAGTCCGTGCTCACGAATATAATCGGCTAACCATGATGGGCCATGGTGCCAGAGCATACCAGAGACAGCATATATGTTATGGTCGGCCATGCGCTGATAATCCTCCGCATTGACGTTACGCACATGTACAATCGTGTTGCGCAGTTCATCCTTACCGGCGTTGGCGTAGGCGCTGACCACGTAGTTGACGGCCTTGTTACCCATGGTGTGGATATGCATCGACAGACCTTTTGCATTCGTCTTGCGGGTGATATCGGTCAGTTCCTCTTCGGTCCAGTTGGAGAGGCCCTGGTGTCCGTCGGGATAGAGTGGCTCCACGAATCCTGTACCGCCTTCCACCGTACCGTCCATAAAGAGTTTGAGCCAGTTGGTCTTGACGTGGGTAGTGGCATACTTCTGAACGTCAGCGGCTTTCTCCAGGTTCTCATCCACATTCATCCAGCTCTCTATTTCGTAGGTCAGACCCAGCACGAAGTTCATCTTGCCTTCCTGATCCATTTGCTGGGCAGCCTTGAAGAAATTGTCGTTGAAGAAATAGTTGCCCCAACCGTCGATATACATGGTGTAACCCTCTGCCAACAGATGTTCCTGGACCTTGGGGATGACGATCTTGGCGACGTTAACGGGATAGAGTCTTTCGGTGTCGAGGAAGGAACGTGTATAGGTGCCTGCCTGCTCCTTCAGGAAACCGGTAGGTGTACCGTCAGCACCCATCACAATCTCACCGCCACGGATATCCTTATCCTTTTTCAGCACCGTACCGTCTGCCTTCATGATACCGGCATTGACCAACATCAGGGTATTTGCCAGACCCTTATGACCTTCATCGTCGGCGAAGTAAATGGGAATATCACTGCAGATAGCATCCAACTGCTGGCGGGTAGGTATATTCTCCATAAAGGTGATGTAATTCCAGCCGAAGCCGAAGATGGACGTCGCACCTGTCTCCCGAGCCTTCTTGACGGCAGCAGGGACAGCTTCTGCCAGGAACTGGTCGGGAGTGAGCCCAATGGCTACCGTTCCGACGATCGGCAGGGCAACACCTATCGAATAATGTGCATGGCCGTTACCACAGCTGGGCATTACAAGACCCTTGCCGGTATAGTCCACCACCTCAGTCTTGCCTGGTAAGATAAATGCCTCGGCGCCTTTCTTGTCGCCTACATAGATATACTTACCGTCTTTCACCGCAAAGGCTTCAACGATTTGATTGTTCTCGGAAGTGAAAATCTTACCATAGACCACGAGGTCTGCACTGATCTTGTCTAAATTCTGATTCATTGTTTTAACGTTTTAGTATCAGATACAAAGGTACGCAAATTACCCCAAATAGCATCATTCGAAATGCTTTGGGTGTCAGGTTTTGCAGATTTTGAAACTATTTTTGCAGATTTTGAAAGTTTCAGGTCGTCAAGAGGGGGTTACGCATCCTGAGGATGGCGCATCCAGGCTGTTACGCTCTGACCCGTACGCTGCTTGAACGCGAGACTGAAAGTGCTGTAACTCCGGTAGCCGCTCTCGTGAGCCAGCTGCTGGGCTGCAACAGGTCGCTGGGCGGCGACTGCCTCATGATAAAGTCGCATGAAGTGATTGATGCGGAGGTTGTTGATATAGGCATTGTAAGTGATGCCCTGACGGGAGAAATACTGGCTGAGATAGAAACGGTTGGTACCAACAGCCTGAGCCAGTTGGAGAAGGCTCAGATCGTGCTGCAGGTAGAGTTTTTCAGCCACGCAGCGCTCTTCCAACAGTTTTTCGATATTAGAGGAGATGACCATGGACTTCTGCAGCTGCGTTGCCTGCTCCATCGGTTGTGACTCGACCGGATGTGACTCAACGGGCACAGCCTCTAATCGGGGCAGTGTCTCTACCCGCCACACCAGGAAGAAGAACAAGGGGAATTCGATGATCCGCACGATATAGCTAATAGTCAGGCTAACACCATCGATCTCGTCGAAGGTTAATAATAACAGGACAATCAAGATCAGCACATGACTTACCCACACCTCCTTATGCTCCAGATCGGCATAATTGTCGCGCAGCCAATGCTTATATTGGCGGACGGCAAACACCATATATATAGAAAAGAGCAAGAAGACAAACATGAGGTAGACGATGGCTAAGTGCAAGAAAAAATCTTTGGGGAAAACCACATTCAAGGTGAGAAGTGCCGCATAGGGGATCATGGCTACAGCAAGGGGCCAGACTTGCCGCTTACGATCCTGCAACATCGCAAACAGCGAGCCGCCGATAGAGATCAGCAGTGCCACGTTGTCGATCACCGCAACCACCAGCAAGAACACCGAATAGAGATCGTTGGAAAAGACGAAGAACAGAAGCCACCACACATGGCTCAAGAATGCGAAGCCAAATAAAGCTGCAGCCCAACGACGCAACGACATCGGCGGTGTGGTGTCGGGGGCGATGGCATTACCTTTGCGCAGGCAGAGGTAAAGGCAGGCGATGAGAGCCGTAAATGCCGATCCGCCGTAAAGCACGAAAAGAAACGTGTACTCCGCAGGTATCTGGTCGATAAACATGAATTCGAAATAGAAATTAAAGCATTGTCGGTGCAAAGATACAACAATTTTTCAAAAAAAGAGGTTGTTTGGAGTATTTTTTGTATATTTGCACCGTGAATGTATGAATTTTAGATTAACACCTCATAAATATGAAAGCTACAGCCATTACAATGCTTGCAGCAATCTGCTGCATGATGCTGGGCACCTCATGTGCCAGCAAGCAAGAGACAAAGGCCTCAGAACTCATCACTGTCGGTAACCCCTATCTCCCACTCTGGGAACATATTCCCGACGGTGAGCCCTACGTGTTTGAGGATCCCGATAATCCAGGTAAGAAGCGTGTTTATATCTATGGTTCGCACGACGACCTGATCACAATGTACTGCGGTCGAGACCAGGTGGTATGGTCGGCTCCTGTAGAGGATCTGAATCATTGGCGCTTCGACGGCACCATCCTCGTGGTGGACAAAAACGCCAAGGGTGAGCCTTTCGACTCAGCTAAGACTGCCGATGTGCTCTTCGCACCTGACGTGACGATGACCACCGACTCGACAGGCAAGAAGACCTACTGGCTCTTCCCCAACGACCAGACGGGTTACCGTAACGGACTGATCGCCAAGAGCGACCGTCCTGACGGACCATTCGAGGTGTGCAACTGGAGCGCCGACGATCCTAACAAGGTGGATGGTATCTATGGTTTCGACCCCGCTGTGTTTGTGGATGACGACGGACGCATCTACGGCTACTGGGGCTTCGGCCACTCGATGGCGGCAGAGATCGATCCTGCCACGATGTGTACGGTGAAGCCTGGCACGAAGGTGGTGGATGGTATGATTGGAGGCTTTCAGGAGCCTAACGGCGGTGACTTCCGTTTTTTCGAGGCCTCATCCATGCGTAAGATCAAGGATAAGTACGTGTTTATCTACAGCCGCTTCACGAAAGATGGTGAGTTCGGACTCCCCACGACCAACTATACCCTCGCCTATTGCTATAGCGACAATCCTCTGGGTCCCTGGACCTACGGCGGCACGATCATCGACGGACGTGCCCGTGACATCAACGAGCAGGGCGACACCATCGCCTCAGCTGTAGCCCACGGCAATACGCACGGTTCGATCTGCGAGATCAACGGTCAGTGGTATGTGTTCTATCACCGTCAGACGGGTACTGACGAATATGCCCGTCAGGCGATGGTGGCTCCTATCGAGGTAAAGGTAGAGGAAGGCAAAGGCGGTAAGGTGGAGATCTCTGAGGGAGAATACACCTCTGAGGGCTTCTCACTGGAAGGCTTGGATCCCTTCGAACGCCACTCGGCTGGTATCGCCTGCTGGCTGACGGCTACCAAGCCCGTGATCCACGAGTACCCCAACAACAAGTTCTTCGGCTCTTACGTGGAGGCCAGCTATGGCGGTGAGCCTGGTATGAGCAAGGAAGAGGCCCTGGCATCAAAGGCTAAGTATGATGCCCCCTATAATCTGCGCTATAACACCAACCGTGTTATCAACAATACCGACGGTTCGATTGTGGGCTACAAGTACTTCAACTTCACCAAGAGCTACGACGGCGACTATCTGCAGCTGTTGCTGCGTCTGATTCCCGAGGGCATCGACGGCACCATCACCATCATGGCCGACAGACCTTGGGAGTCTCAAGGCGGAAAGGTGCTTGGCAAGATCGAGCTGAAGGCCGATATGCCCCAGATCTCTACCGAGCTGGCTCTGGAGATACCCTCCCTCGCCGACCTGAACGGTAAGCATGCCCTCTTCTTCGTGTTCTCATCAGACACCAAGGAGAAGTCGATCTGCATACTTGAGGATTTCATATTCAGATACTAACAATACATTAATTAATAGACAGAGATGAAAATAAAATCAACAATTATCACAATCGGAATGACAACAGTAATGACGGCATCGCTCAGCGCCTGTCAGCAGGCACAGCGTGAGAACCCCTTATTGACGGAGAGCGAACTGTCCTTCGGTGCAATTGACTTCAATAAGATCGAGACGGCCGACTATCTGCCAGCCTTCGAGGCTGCCATCCAGCAGAAACGTGAGAACATTCAGAAGATTGTGGATTGTCCAGACTCTGCCACCTTCGAGAACACCATCCTGCCGCTTGAGGATAGCGGCAAACTGCTCACCCGTGTCAGCAGCGTGTTCTTCGCATTGGTGGAGGCCGACAAGACACCTGAGCTCGGAAAGATCGAGGAGAAGGTGCAGCCGATGCTGACCGACCTGGGCAATGAGATATCTTTCAACAAGCCTCTCTTCGAGCGCATCCGTCAGGTGTATGACAAACAATATGACTCACTGACGGGGGAGGATCAGAAGCTGCTGGAGGAGACCTATAAGAACTTCGTGCGCAGAGGTGCCCTGCTGCCTGACGACAAAATGGCACGTATGAAGGAGATCAACCTGCGCATCTCTGAGCTGCAGCAGCAATGGGGAAACCTGTTGCCTGATGCCACCAATGACGCTGTGGTATGGGTGGACAAGAAGGAAGATCTGGCAGGACTCAGTGAGGCCGACATCGCCCAGTGCGCCAAGGATGCCGAGAGCCGTGGGGGTAAGGCTCCTTATGCCATCGTCATCGTGAACACCACTCAGCAGGCACCATTGGCAAGTCTCGACAACCGTGAATTGCGTAAAAAGGTATATGAAGCCTCGATCCATCGTGCTGATGGTACGAACCCCAAATACAACACTTTCCCCATCGTATGCGAGATTGCCAAGCTGCGTGCCGAGCAGGCTGCCATCATGGGTTATCCCAACTATGCAGCCTACTCTCTGGAGAAAGCGATGGCCAAGACGCCCGACAACGTCTATGCCTTCCTGAAGAACCTCATCCAGCAGTATGCGCCCAAGGCCGACGCTGAGACAAAGGCCATTGAGGCATTTGCCCAGAAGACAGAAGGTAAGGACTTCCAGTTGCAGCCCTACGACCGTTTCTACTATTCGGCAAAAATGAAGAAGGCCATGCTGGATATCTCTGACGATGAGGTGAAACCTTACTTCAATGTGGACAGCGTACTGATCAACGGTGTGTTCTATGCCGCGAACCGCGTGTACGGACTCACCTTCAAAGAGCGCACAGACATCCCCACCTATCATCCTGACATGCGCGTGTTCGAGGTGTTCGACAAAGACGGACAATCGATGGCACTCTTCTACGGCGACTACTACCGCCGTCCTTCAAAGCGCGGTGGTGCCTGGATGGATGCTTTCCAAGAACAGAGCCGTCACTGGAACCAAAAGCCCATTATCTTTAATGTGTGCAACAATGCCAAGGCACCTGAGGGCAAGCCCTCGCTGCTGACATGGGATGAGGTGACCACCATGTTCCATGAGTTCGGACACGCCCTGCACGGTATGCTTTCCAACTGCGAATACACCAGTCTGGCCGGTACCAGTGTGGCACGCGACTTCGTGGAGATGCCTTCACAGTTCAATGAATCGTTTGCCTCTATTCCGGAGGTATTCGACCACTATGCCCGCCACTATGAGACAGGCGAAGCTATGCCTGCCGAGTTGAAGGAGCGCATGCTGAAGAGCATCAACTTCCAGACGGCCTACGCCCTTGGCGAGAATCTCGCTGCCACCTGCCTCGACTTGGCTTGGCACATGCTTTCCGCTGATGCCATCCCCACGGCAGATAAAGCTGCCGACTTCGAAACAGAGGCACTGCGACAGATCGGGCTGCTTAATACCCAAATTCCACCACGCTACAGTACGAGTTACTTCAATCACGTCTGGGGTGGCGGCTACGCAGCAGGCTACTACAGCTATCTGTGGACGGAGGTGCTCGCTGTAAACATTGCCGATGTCTTTGCCAAGCGCGGTGCCCTCAAGCCTGAGACGGGACAGGACTTCCGCGACAAGATCCTGAGCAGAGGCAATACAGGTGACCTCATGCAGATGTTCACCGACTTCACTGGCATGCAGCAGTCTGATGCATCAAGTCTGCTCAAAGCCCGCGGATTATAGAAACAAAAAATATTAATAATCAATATACAAATGGAAAAGAAACTAAGGCAGGGTTCGCTCTGCGTACAAGCTGGCTACAAAGCCAAAAACGGAGAACCGATAGAATTGCCCATCATTCAGAGTACGACTTTCAAGTATGACGACTCTGACGAGATGGCAAAGTTGTTTGACTTAGAGAAGGAAGGTTATTTCTACACCCGTCTGCAGAACCCGACCAACGACGCTGTGGCAGCAAAGATTGCCGCCCTCGAAGGCGGTGTAGGTGCTGTACTCACCTCATCAGGTCAGGCCGCCAACTTCTATGCTCTCTTCAATATCTGCCAGAGCGGCGACCACTTTGTAACATCCAACGAGATCTATGGTGGTACCTACAACCTTTTCGGCGTAACCTTGAAGAAACTCGGTATCGAGTGTACCTTTGTATCACCAGAGGCCAGTGAGGAAGAGATCCAGAAGGCTTTCCGTCCGAACACTAAAGCGCTGTTTGGCGAGACCATCACCAATCCTGGTTGCGCTGTACTTGATATCGAGAAGTTCGCACGCATCGCACACAAGAATGGCGTACCATTCATCATCGACAACACGTTTGCCACACCTATCAACTGTCGTCCCTTCGAATGGGGTGCCGACATCGTGACCCACTCTACCACCAAATACATGGACGGCTTTGCCACTCAGGTAGGAGGATGCGTGGTGGACAGCGGCAACTTCGACTGGATGGCACATGCTGAGAAGTTCCCCGGGCTCTGCACACCTGATGAGTCGTATCACGGACTGACTTACGTGAAGGCTTTCGGCAAGATGGGTTACACCACCAAACTCGTAGCCCAGCTGATGCGCGACCTCGGCAGTATTCCTGCGCCACAGAACTCATTCCTCCTGAACATTGGATTGCAGACACTCCATCTGCGGATGGCTCAGCACTGCAAGAATGCCCAGAAGGTGGCTGAGTTCCTGCATGACAACGAGAAGGTGGCATGGGTACACTACAGCGGTCTGAAAGATGACAAATACTATGAGCTCGGGCAAAAATATCTGCCTAACGGTTCGTGCGGCGTCATCGCCTTCGGTCTGAAAGGCACCCGCGAGACCGCCATCAAGTGGATGGATTCATTGGAGATGATCAACATCGTGACTCACGTGGCCGATGCCCGCACCTGCGTGCTGCATCCCGCCTCTCACACCCACCGTCAGCTCAGCGACGAACAGCTGCGCGAGGCAGGTGTCGCTCCCGACCTGATCCGTCTCTCTGTTGGTATCGAAGACGTGGAGGACATCCTCGACGATATCAAGCAGGCTCTGGAAAAGATCTAAGAGACCATATATTAACTTACTAAAAACCTTTAGACTATGGAAGTAGAGAAAATCATGCAAGCCTTGGAGCAGAAGCATCCTGGCGAACTGGAGTATCTCCAGGCAGTAAGAGAAGTGCTGGAATCAATTAAGGATGTGTATAATCAGCATCCGGAATTTGAGAAAGCCAAGATTATTGAACGTATCGTAGAGCCCGAACGTATTATCACGTTCCGGGTGCCCTGGGTGGATGACAAGGGCGAGGTGCAGGTGAACCTCGGTTACCGCGTGCAGTTTAACAGCGCCATCGGTCCTTACAAGGGCGGTCTGCGTTTCCACTCATCGGTGAACCTGTCGATCCTGAAGTTCCTCGGCTTCGAGCAGACCTTCAAGAATGCCCTCACCACCCTACCCATGGGCGGCGGCAAGGGTGGATCAGACTTCTCTATCCGCGGCAAGAGCGACAATGAGGTCATGAAATTCTGTCAGGCGTTTATGACTGAGCTCTACCGTCATATCGGTCCCGACGAGGATGTGCCGGCAGGCGACATCGGCGTAGGTGCCCGTGAGATCGGCTATCTGTTCGGCCAATATAAGAAACTCACCCACCAGTTCCAGGGTGTGCTCACCGGCAAGGGAATGGAATGGGGCGGTTCTATCCTCCGTCCTGAGGCCACAGGCTACGGTGCCCTCTATTTTGTTCACCAGATGCTGGAGGAGCACGGACTTGACATCAAGGGCAAGACCATTGCACTCAGCGGTTTCGGTAATGTGGCCTGGGGTGCTGCCAAAAAGGCGACGGAGCTCGGTGCCAAGGTGATCACCATCAGCGGCCCCGACGGTTACATCTATGATCCCGCAGGACTCGATGCCGAGAAGATTGAGTTTATGCTTGAGCTGCGCGCCTCGGGCAACGACGTATGTCAGCCTTATGAGGAGGAGTTCGACGGGGCCACTTTCTTCGCAGGCAAGAAGCCTTGGGAGCAGAAGGCCGATATCTATCTGCCTTGCGCCACTCAGAATGAGTTGAACGGCACCGATGCGGATGCCATCCTCGCTAACAAGCCGATGTGCGTGGCTGAGGTTTCGAACATGGGCTGTACGGCAGAGGCTGTGAATAAGTTTATTGCCGCCAAGCAGCTCTTCGCTCCTGGCAAGGCAGTGAATGCGGGCGGTGTGGCTACCTCCGGTCTGGAGATGACACAGAACTCTGAGCGCATTGCCTGGACAGGCGCAGAGGTTGACGAGAAGCTGCATCGTATCATGTCGAACATCCACGGTCAGTGCGTGAAATACGGTAAGGAAGGCGACTATGTGAACTATGTGAAAGGCGCCAATGTTGCCGGTTTCATGAAGGTGGCCAACGCCATGATGGCGCAGGGCGTCGTATAACTAAAAAGACGTCTGATGCGTAGAGTTATTACGATAGTAGCACTTCTATTAAGCTTTACCACTCCACAGGCTCAGACCGAGAGTGGTAAAGCCTCCTTCTACTCGAAAAAATTCACTGGTCGCAAGACTGCCAATGGTGAACGGCTGCATCATGACTCACTGACCTGTGCCCACCGCACCTACCCCTTCGGCACACAACTCAAGGTGACCAATCCTGCCAACGGGAAGAGCGTCATCGTCAGAGTGACCGATCGTGGACCATACGTGAGAGGACGCATCATCGACCTCTCCGTCAGGGCCGCCAAGGAGATTGGCATCATCGCCCAGGGTATAGCGCCAGTCGTGGTGGAGTTGTGGGATACAACCATCATCCCCTTCAAACCGGCTGATGTGTCGCATCTGCCTGAGTTCGACATCGGAACCAACGACGGTCCGAATGCCAAACCTATCTGGCAAATCCTAAGTGAACAGAGTAAGACAAAAAACAAGCGATAGAAAACCTCTATCGCTTGCTTGTTTTAATGCGGAACTCTTGCGTTTGTGAAGCAATCTCCTTATTGCTTTGGAACACGCCGATCCGGATCACCGCCTCACCATCCTTCAGGCGATCGTCGGCCTTGATGACAGCCGTATAGCGGATACCCTTGCCTGGTGGGATGCACTCCACGAGAACATTCTCTGATACGCGGATATGCTTATTGCCCGTTATCTCTGCCACCGAAGGTTGTACCTGGTAAGCTGGCTCTGAGGAGTTATTGTAAACCTCAAACACCATTCTTGCTTCCTCGCCACGGGTCAGTTCACCGTTACGACTGGCATCCATGATTCTGGCATGGCGGATCTCGATGTCGGCCAGTTTATCGTTCCTGAGTGCAGGAGAGGTTCCGAAATCCTCACCAAAGCCATAGAGACGATCGTCGCCACTACCAGAAGGATCGAAACCGCTATTGTCGGCCTGATCATAGTCGCTCTGCGACTGGCTGTCGTAGTTGCGCTGACGACTCTCCATTCGTCGTTGACGATTCTCCATCCGTTGCTGACGATCAGCCTCATATTGCTCTAAATCGCGCTGTCGGGCATTGTCGGCTGCCGCACCTACCGCAGCCCCCACCACAGCACCACCTGCCATACCAATCAGCGTACCCACATTACTACCATGACGCCCACCAGAGATGCCACCGATGGCAGAGCCGATGATAGATCCGAATGTACCGCCCGTATAGGCTCCCATGCCAGTATAAGTTCCACAGCTGGACAACAGCAGGAGCGCACTTACCGAAATCAAACCAATCTTCTTCATAATCGTCATCATTTTAATGTTCACGATGCAAAGGTAGGCATTCTACACTGACAATGGAAAGGATTTCCCCTAAAAGCATGTAGGGGAAACCCTAATATTAATGCAACGGTGTTAACGGATAAATAATGTTCACGATAAAGATATTGGCTGCCAGAATGATAATGTTCATCAGCAGACCAATGCGCATGAAGTCGCTGAAACGATAGCCACCAGGACCATACACAAGCATATGGGTGGGTGAACCAATCGGTGTGGCAAAGCTGGAACTGACACTGATCATCAGGGCAACGAGGAACGGGAACGGCTCATAGCCCAGTTTCTCGGCTGCCTGATACATGATGGGAAAGAACATAGCACCTGCTGCCGTGTTGGAGATAAACTCTGTGATAAAAGTACCCACGAAACAGATGGCCGTCATCACCACAATCGGATTGTCACCACAGACATCGAGGATACCGAAGGCGAGACGCTCGGCAATACCAGTCTTCTGGATAGCAATACCAAGTACGACGGAACCGGCGAACACCATCAGAATCTCCCAGTTGATGGCTTTCATGGCCTGATCCACATTACAGCAACGGAAGATAAGCATGGCTATAGCTGCCAGGAAGGCGCACTGCAGCAACGGAATAACATTGAGGGCTGAGAGCACCACCATCGCCATCATAATCGTTGTGGAAATCAAAGTCTTCTTGCCGATGTTGGGCACCTGATCGCTGTCAAAGAAATGCAGCTTCGCTGTCAGACTGGACTCGTTGATTTTCATGTTGGGCGGGCAGTCGAGCAACAGTGTGTCACCAGCCTGCAGGACCACCTCACGAGGAGACTGTTGGATACGGTTGCCGCTACGGGCCACAGCGACAAGCACCATACCGTTGTCCTTCTCAAAACTCGTCTGACCAATCATCTTACCTATCAGACTGCTGCCAAAGGTGACATAAGCAGTACGGAGTTGACGGCTCTTATCAATCTCACTGAGCGTAAACACATGATGATCGGCACTCACCAGTCCGTGACTATTCTTCAGGTCGAGAATTTCGTCAATCTGTCCGGAGTAGATCAGACGGTCGCCGCCCATCACGATCTCCTCGCCATCGGCTGGCGAAATAAACTCATCGTAATGCACGACCTCAATCAGATTACCACCCCGTACATCGTTCAATCCTGCTTCAATGAGAGTCTGGCCGATATACGGATTGTCGGACGGCACCAACAGTTCCACCGTATAATCCGACGTTGACTCAAAGGCTGACTCGGGGGCCTTACGATCAGGCAGCAACTTACGCATGGCGATGATGGAAAGCACACCGATGGCGAGACAGAAGAGTCCGGGGATAGTCGTTGTCAGCACATTCATCGCTACACCCGTATTCTCAGCATAGAGACCAGAGATAATCAGGTTTGGCGGTGTACCGATCAGCGTACATACACCACCCATGCCTGAGGCATAACTCAGCGGGATGAGCAACTTCGAGGGAGAGACACCAAGTTTCTTCGACCACATCTTCACGATGCCCACGAACAGCGCCACTACCGTGGTATTACTGAGGAAGGAACTCAGACCTGCCACCGGCAACATCAGACGGATGACGGCCTTCGAATAAGTCTCGGGCTGTCCCAGCAGATGCTTCACGATCCACTGCAGCACACCCGTATGTGTCAGACCTGCCACCACGACGAAAAGCACACCGATGATCACCACCGACGTGGAACTGAAGCCCGAGAAGGCTTCCTTGGCAGTCAGCACGCCCGTAACGAAGAGGATGGCGATAGCACCAAGAAACACTAAATCAGCACGGATCTTAGTCAGCAACAGCACCGTGAACATCGCCAGCACCGTTATGATCGTGATCCACGCATACAGGTTGAATCCCCATAAAACAATTGATTCCATATCCGTTAGTATTTATTTATAATTTCACTAGATTATCGAGGGCAAAAATAGTAAATAATCCCGAAACTTCCAAGAAAAAAGTCAGGAAATCTGCTCATTAAACAAAAAAAGTCCGCATCGGGATGGATGCGGACCTTTCTTATAGAGACTTGTTTGTTGCTTATTCTGCCTTTGCCTCTTCAGCGGGAGCAGCAGCCTCCTCTGCGGGAGCCTCTGCCTTTGTCTCCTCAGCTGCAGGAGCCTCAGCAGGAGCAGCTGCCTCTGCCTTCGGAGCAGACTTACGAGAGCGACGGGTTGACTTCTTCTTGGTATCCTTTGCCATTTCGGGATCAAAGTCAACGAGCTCGATGAAGCAAACCTGTGCGGCGTCACCCTGACGGGTACCGAGCTTGATGATACGGGTGTATCCACCGGGACGGTCACCTACCTTCTGAGCTACCTCTCCAAAGAGTTCCTTGATAGCTTCCTTGTTCTGCAGGTAGCTGAAGTCCTTAGCCTTAGTGATCAGGGGCTCTACATACTTCTTCAGGGCCTTAGCCTTTGCGACGGTCGTAGTGATTCTTTTGTGCATGATCAGCGAGATAGCCATGTTAGCGAGCATGGAGCTACGGTGAGATGCAGTACGACCGAGATGGTTGAATTTCTTACTATGTCTCATTTTGTTTTCTTTCTTTTTATTGGGCGTTGAGTCTTATAGGCCGTGCCTACAGTTACTCTTTGTCCAGTTTATACTTTGAAATATCAGTTCCAAACGACAGATTCAGACTCTCGAGCAAATCATCAAGCTCGGTGAGCGATTTCTTACCGAAGTTGCGGAACTTCAGGAGGTCGGTCTTGTTGTACTGTACCAGATCGCCGAGTGTCTCAACATCAGCAGCCTTGAGGCAGTTGAGGGCACGAACAGAGAGGTTCATGTCAACGAGACGTGTCTTGAGCAACTGGCGCATGTGCAGGATCTCCTCATCGAACTCCTGGTTGCTCTCAGCCTCTGAAGTCTCAAGTGTGATCTTCTCGT
>ONAE01000032.1 GCA_900315695.1 uncultured Prevotella sp.
AGATCCGACCTTGGAGGATTATCTGCAGATGCAGGTGACCACTTGTATCGATCTTCTGCGTTCGGGCATACTGAATGATGTGCTGTCGATCCGTAATGAAGAGGTGGAAGCGGTGGATGAAGCGAAACTTTATAAGTTACTTAGCCCTCACAGTAAGATTCCAGCTAATCTGAAAGAGCTTTGGGCCAAGCTGAAGAAGTTCATAGAGAAGAAGGAGGATTATTTGATTGTGCCTAAACGTGATAAGTTGTTGAAGTATGTCCTCAAACATAAGGATATTCTGACTGTTGATCATATCCAAGCTGTCTTCAAATTCGATAAGGTTATGATGTTAATTCATCAGGATATGGAAGAGTTGCTTAAAGAGCAGTCTTCAATGAGCAGTGGACCACTTGCTGTTGAAGAGAAGTCAGTAGAAAAGTGCTTCAGATTTTCTAATGACTTTGCCAGAATTCAGATAGATGCTATGGTGAATGGTGCTTATCAGGGCAGCTATGCCAACCTCGCCTTGGCAGAAATAACCCTTTTCCATCATCGACAGTTGAAGAAAAGGAATTCCCATAAGGCATTTGTGATGGCTCTGAAAAACTGGGGTATCATCGATTTCGCTGATGCTGAAGAGCTGGATCGGATTGTCAGCGGTGTCAGGGACAAGTATTGCAGACTCCCCGAAGAGGGTTATCTGGATTGGTCTGACAACTTCAAGAACGACCGGTTGGTCTGTGAAAGAATGGGAGAGAAACTAGGGCCAACCATGCCATATCAGCATTAAAAGCACCGAGATTCATCTTATTCTTCTTATTCAAAAATCTTATTTTATCTCATTCTTTCTTATTCTTCTCGTTATCGCCTGATAACGGGAAGTTTTTGTATATATGAATCCTTTATTGACTTGAATTCGAGTTGTAACTTTGCATCAGAAAATTTTAGTATTAACATTTAAATAATTAAAGAAATGAAAAAAAAGAATTTTTTGGTGAAAAGGCTTGCACGGAATGTTCAAGTGATGAATCAGGACTTGCGTCGTGAATTCGGACTGAACCCCAGTGCGGATCGTGAAATGACGACCTTAGAGAAAAAGGTGTCGCCCCAGCTTTACGGGATGCTCATCCAGCAGCTCCTCGGTTTCCATGCCGATATGCAGTTGGAAATGGCAGAGAACTTAGTGGTCTTTGCTTATCAGCACATCGCCAACTCGACGGGGTGTCCTTCCGTGGATTTCATCCTGGATGTGTGCTACACCTGGATCGCCACGGAGCATGGCATCCTGAAACCCGGTTTCAAAAGTATTTTAAGTTAAACATTAAATTATAGAATTATGAATGAAATGATTTTAAGAGTGGTGAAGTGCGGAGAGTGCTTTACTGTAAAGAGTGAAAAGAGTGATGATGGCGTGTTGAACAAACGGACGCTGGTGCTTCAGGAACTGGGCGGTAAGTATGCGAACTGCTATGTGGTGACTGCCCTGGGTAATCTGGCTACGATCCAGTTTGATGAGGGCGACATCGTTATCGCTACGCTGAGATTCCAGAGTCGTGAGTACAACGGACAAATGTTTATGGACGTCGTAGCAACGGAACTTATTAAAAAGTAAAAAGGTAAAAAAGTAAAAGAATTATGAGTGACAAGATTTTTGATAAGGATATAACTTATCGTGCAAAGGTAAGAGTGAAGGCTGGTACTGACGAGATTATCGTAAGACCAGAGGCGCAGGGGAAGCCTGCCAAGAAGGATGTGGTGGAACGTGGCGAAAGTCAGATGTACACCACGACAGGCAAGCGGAACCCCAAGCGTGTGATCCAGTTGATGGCCCCCGAGAAGAGTGGTGACCTGATCGGTGACATGAAGAAGCAGTTTGACGAGTTTGTCTTGGAGATGGGCGGTACGCCTAGTCCTGATCCGATGGAACGTCCGCTGAAGACCAATGATCCGCGATTGGAGGTCTGGATCTCAAAAGAGCGTCATGAGCTCGTGGTGAAGAAGACGGTGAAGCTCGACCTGCACACCGATTATAGTACAGAAATTAGTAACTTAGAAGGAGAATTGAGAAGATGTTTACTTTCCAACAGAACAAGTTTACTGAGTGCCAGCCGTGCCCAGTAGAAGTATTTAAGAGCCTGACACAGGCTCAGTTAACGGCAGAAACCATCGATGAGCACCGCAGGCTGAAGGCCTGCGGCAAGCTCAAAGAGGCTAGGGAGAAGAAGGACTCATTGCCTGGCTGTCTGTATCAGGCGAAAGAGGTGCTGGTCAGCAAGGGCGAGGCTAAATACAATAAGGATCAGATGGGACGTTGGCGCCTGCAGAGCCAGTGTATCCTGAACGGTCTCGTGATGTGCGACTTCGACCACGTGGGCAGTGAGAATTTAAAAGTGAAAAGTGAGGAGTTCAGCAGTGAGGCCTTCCATACCAAAGCCCAGGAACTTGGCATTCTTTTAGCTTTTATCACCCCGGGTGGCGATGGACTGAAAGTGGTGTTCAAAGCTGATATCAATTTCAACCTTGTAGATAACCAGTTGGCCATGGCAAAAAAGCTGGGTTTGGAGGTTACCATCGATAGTGGTTGTAAGGATTCTTCAAGGCTTTCGTATGTTCCAAAATGGGATGAAATTCTCTATATCAACGAGGAGGAACTCTTTAGCTATGATAATCCTGCTTATGATGAGAAGTATGGTAAACTCTACCGGGAAGGTAAGTCGGACTCTGTTACCGAATCAAAGACTTCGGCAGTTGTGCCAGTCGCCAGTGTGGAGCTCGAACTGGAGCAGAATGAGGAAGGCGTGTATTGTTATCATGGCGTACCCTATACCCAACTGCTGGCGAAATGGTGGGAACTGAAGGGTGGCAAACCAGGTATTGGAGACCGCCATCAGCGGATGTTGGAGTTGGCTGGTGAGTTGCGCCGCATCATGGACAACCGTCCTCAAAATGTGTTCTGGCTGATGCAGCAGACGGATGTGTACGATGAACTGGTGAAAGAGGGCAGACAACAGGAGTTGGAGAAGCTGGCTGCAGATGCCTGTGTTTACCGTCCCCGTGGTGCAATGTCGGACGAGTTGGCGCAGACGCTCGACAGCTTCGGCATCAAATACACGAAGAAAGATACCGTGCAGAACAACCTGCCTTACGACAACTGGGCAGACCGGTTGTTGCAGTTGCCTTTGGGCTGCTATGAGTCTGCCATCGCCCATATCGACAATCCGAGGGTGAAGCCCGGTGGGGTGATCTCTGCCTCAGGCATGTACTCGGTGCTGTTGACACGCTGCGACTATCAGAACTGGCGCGGTAATATGCAACGCCTGAACTCACTGGTGCTGGTGGAGGGTGATCCCGCCTCGGGCAAGTCGCTGGCTAAGGAACAGGACGACCATATCATGCTGACGATGCGTGAGAGCGACAAGCCTGCCCGTGATGCTGAGAAGGCTTATAAGAAAGAAAAGAATGCGCGCGGTACATCCAGCAAAGCCCAAAAGGGCGAGGCCCTGCAGGAGCCTGGTGGCATCATCCGCTATAATGTGGTGAAGGTGTCGAACAACCGTTTCTATAAGCATGCGGAGAATAATGTGGAGATAGGTCACGATGGTGAGAAGTGGTTCCTGCACCAGTATATGTTCTCTACGGAATTGCTCTCACTGGTGAATGCCAAGGGCGGTTTCCAAGAGAAGCGCGACATCATGCTGCAGTCGTTTCATAATGAGCGCAACGGTGTGGATTATGCCAACTCGGACTCCGTGAACGACTCGATGCCGATGATGTTTTCGGGCGTGTTCACCTGTACCCGAACCTCGCTGCAACAGTTTATCAATGCCCGTAATATCGGTGACGGCATGTCCACCCGTATGACGCCCTGGGTGATGCCGGAGGAGGATTTCCATACGGATGCCTACCGTGCCACGCGACGGGATGATACGCCTGCTCGGGAGATGGAAGAGTGGGGAGCGCGCTTCGATCAGCTGAAATGTGAGATCAAGGGTATAGAACCGCTGGTAAGGCATGTGTATGACCTCTGTGCTGCCCTTGCCGAGGAAGCCCGCATCAATGAGGATAAGGTGCTGAATCTGGAACGAAAGCGCTTGCAGGATAAAATCATGGCGGTGTGTATCCCGCAGGTGATCTCCACCCAGTCTTCTTGGGAAGAGTTCGTAAAGACGGGTGTGGTGACGATTGAACAGCATCATCTGGACTTTGCCGACCTGATGTGTGAGATCATCAATAAGTGCGAAGATGCCCTGTTTGGTCAGCTCCTGCAGGATATGTTTGACAACGAGGCCCGTGACACGCAGCTCCGTAGGGTGTATGACAAGACATCGAAGTTTTATGCCATGTTGCCCGAGGAGTTTACGACGCAGGATGTGATGCGGGTTTGGGGCTATTCAAAGATTGTCAATGCATCGCAACGTGTCAAAAGCCTTGAGAGACAGTGTGCGGTAGAGATGTTAGAAAAAGGTAAATACCGTAAACTGGCGAAAGCGATTTGATTTTAGTGTTTTAGCGAATTAGTGATTTTGTTTTTTTAGAAAAAAGTAAATATGAATAAAGATATGAAATTAAGTGAACACTTGGCTTCGCCGAGTGAGGCTGCGCTCAGCCATTTAAGCGAGCTTAATGGCCTTCGCTTATCGCCTCACTTTACACTCGGTGAGTTGACAAAGACGAGTGTTAAGACGGAGGATGGGAATATCCCAAGTCGCGTGGTGATTGAGAACCTTCGCAACCTCTGTGAGAATTGGCTGGAGGATTTGAGGTACAGTTACAACATGCTGTACCACAAAGGGGGTATTATTATCAACAGCGGTTACCGTAGCCCCGAGGTGAATAAAAGGGTAGGGGGCGCGCCTACTAGCAACCACCTGACGGGCTGCGCCGTGGATATCCACGTGACGGGCTTTGAGCAGGCCATTCGCTACGCCTCGATCCTCTTGGATATCTCCGAAGGCACCCAGCAGGACTATGATGAACTCTTCATCGAGAAAAGCAGCTCAGGCAATCACTGGATCCACTTCGCCGTGCGTCCGAAAAACAACCGACGGAAAGGGGGGTTCATTAAGGTTTAAACAACAATTCCCTCCGTTCACAATGAGCGGAGGGAATTTAACACCCGCTCGGGTGCATTTATGAGGATCTTTGACTTATTTGAACACAATCATGTCAGCCAGTTGCAGAAAGTAGTCATTCGACCATATATCCAGATCCTGATGACCGGTATGGAGGAATGGCATTACATCCTGTTTCACCCTGTTGATATCAGTGGCCGCCAGTCGTTGCTTCAGAGCTGACAAGAACTCCTCTTTTGACATCGTCGTGCCATTAAACTCCAGTATGCGCTGCTGTAGATGAGCGAAATTAAGCGGTATCTTATTGGCTACGTACCACTCAAAGTCATACCAGTCGCGCCCCTTTACGCGTGTTTTCCAGTTACGGAAAACCAAGGCATGCATCTTGCCTGCAAAGAGATCGGGAAGCGCCACGCAACGTACCAAAAATGAGGAGGGCTTGAGCAACAGTTTCTGTTCGGTATCGAAGCATAATGGCGGATCAATGTCAAGTTCAAGCTTTATTTTGATAGCTTTCTCCGTCTGAAACATGATATCATACACATCGGTGTTGTCTTTGAGAAAAGCCGATTCCACCTTGCTAAAATTATGTTTGTCCTTCTTCTTGATGTCCACAGTCCTGCCTGTAAGTTTAAAAGCTTCAATAATACTGGGGAAATAGTCTTCAAGGTGGATTTGCGATGTTTTTGAGATAAGTGTGAAGTCCATGTCTTCCGAAAAACGTTGCAGTCCGTGAAATATGCGCAGACAGGTGCCACCATAGAAAGCGGCATGGTCAAAGAATCCACCCCGCCAAAGGCCTGACAGTGCTATCTGTTGCATCACCTCATGCTTGGCGTTCGTTTGCTGGGCAGCATCCTGGGGCTTGAGTGCTGCCACCATCTCATCGAAGATTGTCATCGTTCTATCAGCTTTAATAAGTTGTTAATTATCTTCTTCTTTCCACCAACCTCCAAACAGGCACGGATGATGCGGGTGTCCAATTGTCGAAGGTCATCTATGTCTATTCGCAGATCCTCCTCGAAAAACGTTGCCAGAGCCGACAGCGACTGAGCGGGTACGTAGCGTTCGTGTATCAGTGTGTCGCAAAGTGCCTTTTCTGGTGTCGCAATCAGGTATGAGATCCCATCCGCTTCCTGGCTTCTGACGCCAATAGGGAAATACTCGGCATCCACACCACGATATGAGAACATTGCCAACTCGTTCTGAAAACTGCGCGTATGGCGGGTAGTGACAGATGTAACCATATAGACTCGTTCAGGAATCAGTCCGTAACGACGAAGGGCATAATGCAGCGAAACGTACGAAGGACCATACATGTGATTGGCCACGAGTTCGAGTGACAGTTGCTGACCGCTGATTTGTGGAGAGACCACATAAAGGCCGCGCTTCAGTTGCAGGAGTTTGCCCGATTGTACCAGCGACTGCACCTTCTTGGAAGGCGACTGATAAGCACGAAAAACATCCTTGAGCACACCCATATCCACAGGAACAATGCCCAGTTGCTTCAATACGTTCAATTCTTCGAGTTGAGTCATCTTATGCTACGTAATTTGGGCGCAAATATACAAAATATCGTACAGATAAAGAAATATTTATTCCTTTTCTGTACGAAATTTAATAGTTTTTAAGAGGTTTGAGGCCTTCTTCATCAAGATACAGCATGACCAATTCTATCAGCATGTCGTCGGGCATGTCGTGGATAGAGTCGTTATCATAGCTCCACAAACAGTGTTTCTGCTTGAGTTTTCTATGAGGTATGATTTGACAACTGCTTCTTGTTCCATCGATTCAACTTTTTATCATATAGCAAAGATAAGATTTTTTATTGAACTTGCAAATATCTATCGCAAAATTTTGATTAAAGAGAACAACGTATCGAAATTTATCGTATATTTGCACCATAGAAACTTCAAACTTAAAACTGAAAAGCTTATGAAAGTAGGAATTCCCAAGGAGATTAAGAACAATGAGAACCGTGTAGGTATGACGCCTGCGGGGGTGGCAGAGTTGGCACGTCGTGGACACGAGGTGAGTGTGCAGCATACGGCTGGTGAGGGCAGTGGCTTCTCGGATGACGAGTATGTGGCTGCCGGTGCGAGGATCCTCCCGACGATCGAGGCCGTGTATCGGGAGTGTGATATGATCGTGAAGGTGAAGGAGCCTATCGAACCGGAGTATGAACTGGTGCGTCCGGGGCAGTTGCTCTTCACCTATTTTCATTTCGCGTGTGAGAAGGAGTTGACGGATGCCATGCTGAAGAGCGGCGCCGTGTGTCTGGCGTATGAGACGGTGCAGTTGCCGAATGGCTCGCTGCCGCTGTTGCAGCCGATGAGTGAGGTGGCAGGACGTATGGCGACGCTGAACGGTGCCTACTATCTGCAGAAGACGAAGGGCGGTAAGGGTAAGTTGATCAGTGGCGTGCCCGGTGTGAGTCCTGCCAAGGTGTTGGTACTTGGCGGCGGTGTGGTAGGTGAGGCTGCTGCGATGATGGCGGCTGGCCTGGGTGCTGATGTCACCATCACGGATATCTCGCTGCCCAGACTGCGCCAGTTGGATATCGAGACACCTGCCAATGTGCACACGCTCTATTCGTCGGAGCACAATATCCGTCAGATGTTGCCGACGGTGGATATCGTGGTGGGTAGTGTGCTGGTGCCTGGTGACAAGACACCGCATCTGATCACGAAGGAGATGTTGAAACTGATGGAGCCAGGAACGGTGCTCGTGGATGTGGCGATCGATCAGGGCGGCTGCTTTGAGACGTCGAGACCGACGACCCACAGCGATCCTGTGTATATTGAAGACGGTATCCTGCATTACTGCGTGGCGAATATCCCCGGTGCGGTGCCCAACACCTCAACGCTGGCACTGACGAATGCCACCCTGCGTTATGCTTTAGCCTTGGCAGACAAGGGTTGGCAGAAGGCCTGCAAGGATGATGCGGCCTTGGCGAAGGGTCTGAATATCGTTGAGGGTAAGGTGGTGTTCAAGGCGGTGGCCGATGTCTTCGGTCTGCCTTACGAACCACTGGTCTTATAAGGCCGATTTGAAGCGTAAACTCTTAAAATCTGTAAAATCAGCATTTTGATTCTTAATAAGAGTTAATGGAAAGAGGGATGTCCTGCGATTTGGGACAGCCCTCTTTTTCCTTTGCAGCCAGAAATGGATTGAGGATCAGGAGACTGCTGGAACAGTCGCTCAAGCACTATTCTTAAAGCATATTAATGATTTTTATGTATTCTTCGTAAGGGATGAAGCGGCCACCCATGGTGCGCAGATGAGGCGTCTCAAACTGGCAGTCGATGACTCTGCCGCCATGGGCCTCTAACATACGGGCCAGAAAGATTAAGGCCAGCTTAGAGGCACTCGGCACCAAGGAGAACATACTCTCGCCAAAGAAGCATCTGCCCAGGGTGACGCCATAGAGTCCGCCTACCAACTGCGTGCCTTCCCATACTTCCACGCTGGCGGCAAAGCCCTGACGATACAATTCCGTATAGGCCTTGATGATATTGGGACCCAACCAGGCCCCTTCCAGTTCGTTGCGGTTCTGGGCGGTGGCGCAGCCTCGCATCACGCCCTCGAAGTCCTTGTTGATGGTGATGCGGTAGGGATTCTTCTTGAGGAGTTGCTTCATGGAGTGGCTCACATGAATCTCGCTGGGGAAGATGACAAACCGCTGAAGCGGACAGAACCATAGCGGCTCCTCTTGATCGCGGAATGAGAACCACGGGAAGAAACCGTTGGAGTAGGCGAGTAGCAGACGGTCGATACTCAGGTCGCCGCCTACTGCCACTAGTCCGTCTTCCTCTCCCAGATGAGGGTCGGGGAACCAGAGATTATGATCTAATTGATAAACTGCCATCTTTCGTTTCAATCGTGACTTTTCCGCCTTGTTTCAGGGAGCCGAAGAGGATCTCACGCATGAGGAGCGGTTTGAGGCGCTGGGCTATCACACGATCCATCTCTCGGGCACCGTATTCGCGGGTGAAACCTTCGTCGAGCAACAGGGCAAAAGCCTCGTCGCTCAGTGTCATCTCCACCTGTTTGGCAGTAAGCTTCTCCTGCAGTTCACCCAACTTCTTCTTCAGGATGAGTGTCGCCATCTCGCGATCCATATCGTTGAACACCACCGTACCAGTGAGACGGTTGATGAACTCGGGCTTGAAGGTCTTTTTCACCTGTTTCAGCATCGCCTCACCACGCGAGATGCCACCAGTAAAGCCGATATTAGCCTGACCTGCAAACTGAGCACCAGCATTCGAGGTCATAATCAGGATCACATTACGGAAGTCGGCCTTGCGTCCCTTGTTGTCTGTCAGTCGGGCATAGTCCATCACCTGAAGCAGGATGTTATAGATGTCCTGATGGGCTTTCTCGATCTCGTCGAGCAGCAGCACGCAGTTAGGCGTCTTACGGATGGCGTCAGTGAGCAGTCCGCCGTCCTCGTAACCCACATATCCTGCAGGCGAACCGATGAGTTTGGCTACGGTATGTTTCTCGGTATATTCACTCATGTCGAAGCGTAACAGCGTGATTCCCAGTTCTTTGGCGAGTACACGCGCCACTTCTGTCTTTCCCACACCAGTAGGACCGACAAACAACAGAGAGGCCAAAGGCTTGTTGTCATCCAACAGACCGGCCTTTGACATCTGGACCGACTCAACCACCTGTCGGATGGCCTCGTCCTGTCCATAGATCTTTGCCAGCAATCGGGGTGCGAGTGTCTCCAACTCGCTATTGTCTTCTTCGGCTTTCACCGCCATCGTATCTACCTTGCAGGTCTTTGCCAGAATGTCTGCGATATCAGCCTTTGTTACGATCATCTTCTTTTGCTTCTTAGCACTCACTTCTGAGGCTGCTCCAGCCTCGTCGATGAGGTCGATGGCCTTGTCGGGCAGGAATCGGTCGTTCACATATTTATAACTGGCATCCACAGCAAAGTCGAGAGCCGTCTCATCGTAGGTCACCTGATGGAACTCCTCGTATTGTGGGCGCAGCTGTTGTAGGATGTGCTTCGTCTCCTCTGGTGTAGGCTCAGGGATGTCAATCTGCTGAAAGCGTCGCACGAGCCCTTTGGAGCGTGA
This sequence comes from uncultured Prevotella sp., assembly GCA_900315695.1. GTDB lineage: Bacteria > Bacteroidota > Bacteroidia > Bacteroidales > Bacteroidaceae > Prevotella. Next base: position 10,145 of record ONAE01000032.1, read on the forward strand.
GAAGTGACGGTTATATTCCTCGTAGGTGGTGGAGCCGATGAATCGGATGGTGCCTGACTCCAGATAGGGCTTCAGCATGTTCGAGGCGTCCATCGCGCTCTCACCAATGGCACCAGCCCCCACTAACGTGTGGATCTCGTCGATATAGACGATATTGTTATCGCTCTCTTCCTGGATGCCGTCCATGATCATCTTGATGCGGTTCTCGAAATCACCGCGATACTGCGTGCCAGCCAGCAGAGTGCCGATGTCGAGCTGGTAGATGCGACTGCATTTCAGCCGATCAGGCACATTTCCTTCCTCAATCATCCTGGCCAGTCCCCATATCAGTGCCGTCTTGCCCACACCTGGTTCTCCCACATGCAGCGGGTTGTTCTTATCACGTCGGCAGAGCACCTGGATGGTACGCTCCAACTCTGATTCACGACCTATCAGAGGATTGTGGTTCTTGTACTGTTCGTTCATACAGGTCACAAGTCGTCGCCAGGCAGCTTCATGTTGATGTTCGCCCGTATCTTCCTCCAGATGGTCGCTGAATTCATAGATACTGATCAGTTCGCTCATGAAGTTGCTCTCTTTGTCGCCCAGGGCATCTTTCAGCAGATAACATGCCCACGACTCCTTGAGTTGCAGGATGCCCATCACCAGATGAGGGATGTCGAGTGCCGGAGCACTGCTGTTCATCACTTGTGCGTAGGCTATATCGATCACCCGTCCCATGAGTGCCGATACCTCGGGCTCGTAGGTCTGGCCCTCTGGCACCACTTCGGTCTCTTCGAGTTTCTCTTCCAGCTTTTCTGCCAGTGTCGGCAGGTCGGCGTAGATATTGAATATATGCCCGAAACTGAACTCGTCGATCAGTACCATCAACAGGTGTTCGGGCATGATAAATTCATGTCTGTATTCCTTGCAGCAGTCAACGGTCTCTTTCAGTACGGTGGCTGCACGTTTGGTTTGTTTGATCTCTGCCATTTCTTCCCTTTTTACTTTTCCTCAGGCTCCACGGTCAGTCTTAGTGGGAATCCTTCTTTACGTGCCATATTTGTGGCTTTATTCACTTTTGAGGTGGCTACGTCATAACTGTAGATGCCTACTACCGCTTTGTCGGAGTGGTGTACCTGCAGCATCAGCGCTTCTGCTTCTGCCTCGCTCTTGTAAAATACCTGCGTCAGAATCTTTACCACAAATTCCATTGTGGTGAAGTCATCGTTATAGATAATCACTTTATAACGTCGCGGTTCCCGTAGGTCAGTCCGCTGCCGTTCTTTGATAGATGATTGTTCCTTGGGCATGTTTTTGTTCCTATTGCTTGTCTTTGTATGATGAAACGGCTACAAAGATACATCTATTTTTTGAAATATGAGTCAAAGTTTGAAAATAATCGAATCCTTCCTCAGATTTTTCGTCGAAGATACTAATTATTTTATAATGATACTGAGCAGCTGTCATCACAAGGGGACTGGCTGATAAACAAATGTGAAATAGTTCATTTCGCTGAAAGATAGAGCCGATTCGTTGAAGAGATTTTCACGAGTCGGCTTTTTGTGATACCTTTGCATCGTCAAAACAAAGAAATAGTAGTTAGTTTTTTCATACATTGATAAGGTTTTAGGTTAGTTTTAATTGGTTATTGAGTAAACGGGGTGCAGTGATGCACTCCGTTTTATGTTGATTATTTTCCTTTATTCGTCTTTGTATAGTTGCTGATATTTTTTTTCGATTTTGGAATACAACATATCGAATTATTTTGTATATTTGCGCCAAAATACTTAATAAACTGAAGATGAAACAAAAGATTTTTTTGACAGCAGTCTTGATGTGGACTGTCGTGACGGCTTCTGCACAAGATGGGCAGAGAGTGATTGATGGCTCACAGTGGAATATTGGTTGGGCTCAGTTTGAGGCGCACGTAAAGCCTGCGCTTATCCAGATGACATCGGTGAATGAAGGTGAACCGATGGCGTTTGTGTTGGTGCCCGAAGGTCCCACGAAGTTTATTTATGCTAAGGCTCCGGAGGATCTGGGTGAGGATCCGAAGATCATACCTGTGGATTCGAAGGTGGTGCTGAAGAACCAGGAGGGATTGAAAGTATTGATCTTCTATGATGAACAGGGCAGAATTGAGGACGGAATGTTCTATACGTTTGATCCCATCTGGCATAATTCTGCTTGGGATGTCATCCCGGAGATCTGTGGTAAGTTCGCCATCGGACCTCGTCCTCAGGAGGGTGAACCTGACAATCGGGAACGACTAGTCATCGAGCAGTTGGACCTTGTGTATAGAGGTGTCAGAACTGATTATAATGTGGAAATCTTCAATGATCTGGCTTTGAATGTCATCACGATTGCACCAGGCTCGGATCTCTCTGGCAGCTGGTATGTCATTCCTACCGTATCAGGCCTGAACCTTTATGAGTGTATGAAAAATGAGTATGGACAGTTCGTGAAGGTGGGTCGCACGTTGTCGCTCTATTATGAGGATCCGGAGAAGGGACGTTGGCAGTTTGCTTCTGATGCGATGCATAACCGTCGGACCTTAGGTCATTATCGTAAGTCATCGCTCAGACTGATGCGTAATGAGATCCTAGCCCGTCATGGGTATAAGTTCTCAGCAAAGGATCTGGTGGCGTATTTCACCAGTCAGCCTTGGTATAAGCCGGCAGAATCAAATGATAAGATCCGCCTCTCCATCTACGAGCAGATGACATTGGCTCTGATACAGGCTGAAGAACGTATGCCTGACAGCAAACGTCATCCGATAGAGGAGGATCCAATCTGGAAGTAAATGTGATCTCTTAAAATCTGTAAATTCGGCCGTATAATTCTTAATAAGAGTTAAGCAAAAGAGGGGTGTCCTGCGAATTGGGACAGCCCTCTTTTTATTTTGCACTCGAAATTTAAACATAATTGTAGAACTAAAAACTTTAGAATGATGGCTGGATTATTTATCATTTTCGTCACAACTGTTGCGCTTGCCAATATGTTCAGTGACTTTATTAAAACCAACGATGAAAATATGAGCTGTAAAAGCTGATATTACGATTTTTTCTTGTACCTTTGCAGTTGCAAATGAAATTGGAATAGCAATGAAGCAATCACAGATCTTTCAGCAATATGTGTGGCTGATCTCCACCCTTCGGAGATATCGGCGCATGACCTTCGAGGAACTCAACCAAAAATGGATTGAGGATCAGGTGACGGATGGTAATCCCCTGCAGCGTTCGACGTTCAACCGTCATCGTGACGCTATCCTGAATATCGTGGGACTGATCATCGAGTGCGATCAGGCGAATGGTTACAAGTACTATATCGCCAATCCTGAGGTGCTGGAGGATGACTCTATTGAACGATGGCTTTTTTCTACGCTTACCGTCAGTACGATTCTTTCTGACAGTGTGGCGGTAAAAGATAGGATTATCCTTGAGAATGTTCCTGTGGGTGAGTATTATCTGCCTGTGCTGATTCAGGCGATGAAGCTGAACCGCCGTATCGTGATGAGATATCAGCGTTTTAATGGGGAACCCTATGAGAAGACGGTGGAGCCGTATTCCTTGAGACTCTGTAAGCAACGTTGGTATCTGCTGGTGTTCACAGGTCATCATATCGCCACTTATGCACTCGACCGAATGTTGTCGGTAGAGATGACGAACGAGACCTTTAAGATGCCTGATGAATTCTCGCCAGAGGCCTATTTCGCAGAGTATTTCGGTGTGTTGACGAATGAGACGCCGTTGGCACATGTGGTGGTGCGTGCCTATGGGCGCACGTCGAATTATCTGCGCACGTTGCCGCTTCATGCTTCCCAGCGCGAGGTAGCCAGCTGTGAGGATTATACTGATTATTCTTTTGACATCCGACCTACGGCAGACTTCATCGGTGAGCTGTTGTCGTATGATGTAGGGCTTGAAGTGCTACAGCCCGCCGATCTCCGAGAGAAGATCCGGCTCTTGTTGTCACAATCACTTCAGCGATATACTTAACGAAAATTAATCAAGTTTTATGCTGATTATCTTCCCTTATTCGTCTATAGTAGTTGCTGGATCTCAGGGAAGATAGTCCAGTCCTCATTATCGTGGGGACAGAGGGTGTGGATGCCTAAGGACTGGGCGACTCTGACGTTGGTCTCGCTGTCGTCAATAAAGAGTGTTTCCTCTGGTAAGGCGTTCTGTCCTTCAAGCATCATCTGGAAAATCTTCGGTTCTGGTTTCATGACACCGCACTGAAAACTGAGATAAAGACGGTCGAAGTAGTAACTGAGCGGATGCCCATGTCCGTCAAATTCTGGACTCTCTGCCCACATCATCATAAAGGGGTTAGTATTCGAAAGCAGGCATACCTGATACCCTTTCTGACGCAGGCGGAGTATGGTATCGAGGTTCTTCTGGGGGAGATAGTCCACATACCCATGCCAGGCCTCGTAGCAGTCTTGCATGGAGACTTCCTTTCCTGTGAGCTGGCACATGGCGACGCGGAATTCCTCTATGGTGATGCGTCCTGACTCCAAGTCTTCAAACACACCTGTCTGGTGAAAGGCATCCAGACGCTGACTAGCATCCTTGACGCCAATCTTCTCAAAGGTTTTGATGGCGCCTTGAAGACTTAATGCCACCACCACACCTCCAAAGTCAAATGCGATATTTTTTACTTCTTTCATAATTCTGTGGCAAAGATAAGCATTTTTTTTAATAATGTGTAACAACGTATAGAAATAATTCGTATATTTGCACCAAGAAATCTGATTTGTAGCATGAAACAGAAGATACTTTTATCAGCAGTCTTGATGTGGACTGTCGTGATATCATTTGCGATGGTGGGGCAGGTGAAGGCTGATGAAGGCTTGAAACCACGACTCGTGGTGTGTACGGATATTGCACCAGCTGATGTGGAGCCAGACGACATGGAGTCGATGGTGAGGCTGATGACGTATGCTGACTGTTTTGAGATAGAAGCACTCATTACTTCTGTTGGATGGAACTGTGACCCGTATCCGACGGAGTGGGCTCAATATCTGCAACGGGTGATTGAGGCTTATCGGCAGGATGTGAGGAATCTGATGAAACGATCCGATCAACACGATTTCCTACCGATGGATCAAGAGAACTGCTCTCAGAAGTTAGGCTACTGGCCCAGTGCAGACTATCTGAAGAGCCGTGCAGTGATGGGTAGTCAGCGAGGTGGTATCAAAGTGATAGGCGAAAGCAACGATTCACCAGGCAGCGACTTGCTGATCCGTTTGGCTGATGAGGCTGATGAACGTCCTATCTATGTAGCGGCATGGGGTGGTGCGAACACGTTGGCACAGGCTATCTGGCGCGTGAAGCAGACCAGGTCGGCAGAAGAACTGAAACGTTTCGTGAGTAAGTTCCGTATCTATACTATCACTGATCAGGACATGCAGTACAATATGCGAATGGATCGTGCCTATAGTTCCCATCAATGGTTAAGAAAGGAGTTTGCTGATGATCTGCAGTTTATCTGGGATGAAGGCACTTGGCAGGAGCAGTGTGAACTGGGTAAACGGAGTTGGCAGCTGCACGCCAGCCATATTCAGGGAAAAGGTGCTTTGGGCAAGGAATATCCTGATTACAAATGGGGTGTGGAAGGCGATACGCCCAGCTTCCTCTATGTGATGCCTAATGGTCTGAATGATCCAGAAGATCCTTATCAGGCAGGTTGGGCAGGTTATCATGAACGTGGACTTTGTCCTGACTCATTGACAACAGCTTGGACCAGTTGGGAGGAGCCTGTACGCAGTATCAGCATCGGTTATAAGAAACGATTCTATCCTGACGAGTTGAACGATTTCATAGCCCGTATGCAATGGGCAGACGAAGGACAGGGAAATCGGAATCCGCGAATCGTCATCGGTTCTGAAGAAAAAGGACTTTCACCTATTTTTATAAAGGCGAAAGCTGGTGATACCATTCAACTCGATGCTTCGAGAAGTGAAGATCCAGACGGTGACGCCTTGACTTTCCTCTGGTGGTTACAGCCAGAGATTGAAAAGGGTAAAGTACAGATATTGAGTCCTACGACTCCCGCTACGACAGTTAAGATTCCCAGTGATGCTCAGGGACAAACCTATCATCTGATATGTGAGGTTCACGACAACGGCCCTTATCATCTGGTTTCCTATCGTCGTATCTGCCTAAAGGTTGAGTAATCATTTGCGGATGGAAAGGAATCAAGAGATCTATAAGGTGACTCTGGTGGGTGGAGTCGTTAACGTGGTGCTGCTGCTTTTTAAGTTTGTGGCAGGCATCGTGGGACATAGTGCTGCGATGGTGGCAGATGCTGTCCACTCGTTGTCGGATTTCGTGACGGATGTGATCGTATTGGTGTTCGTCCATATCAGCAGTAAGCCCCAGGACAGATCTCATGAGTATGGGCATGGCAAGTACGAGACTTTGGCGATGACGCTGATTGGTGTGGCACTACTTGTTGTGGCTATCGGCATCCTGTATAACGGGGCTACGAAGATCTATGCCTGGACGAACGGGGAGCAGTTGAAGGAGCCTGGTATGTTGGCACTGTGGGCGGCTCTGTTGTCTGTGCTGCTGAAAGAGGGCGTGTATCAGTATTCGATGATGAAAGCCCGTCAGCTGAAATCTCAGGTGGTAGCTGCCAATGCGTGGCATCATCGCAGTGATGCGCTCTCATCCATCGGAACGGCAGCAGGTATCGGTGGCGCCATCTTCTTAGGACAGCGCTGGACGGTACTTGACCCGATTGCCTCAGTGGTGGTAGGCGCATTTATCGTGAAAGTGGCTGTTGATCTGTTGAGTAACGGTGTCAGTGACCTGATGGAACACTCCTTGCCAGAAGAAGTAGAGAATGAGATGCTCAGGATCGTGGGCGAATTGCCAGGCGTGACTTATCCTCATGATTTGCACACACGCAGAATCGGCAATCACTATGCCATAGAACTGCATATCCTGATGGATGGCGACATCACTTTACAGGAAGCCCACGACAAAGCCTCGGAAGTAGAGGATTTGCTACGGGCCCGTTATGGTAAGGAAACTCATGTGGCAGTGCATGTAGAACCTAAGGAAATTATATCACAAAATTTAAATAACCAACCCTAAAACATTTTTATTTATGAAGAAACATTCATTACTTAGAAGTGCGCTTTGCATGATGGTATGCTTCTTGCTGCCTTTTTCAGCCGAAGCCAAACATGACCATTTCAAAGTCTCTGTCTATGTGCGTGCCGCAGAGGTGCAGAAGATGAAGGATACCCAGTGGCTTGAATCATCTTGGGCCACCATCTCGAGTCAGTTGGATGTGGATAAGATCTACTTGGAGACACATCGTGACATGCTGATTGTAGATGATGCAACGCTTGAGAAAGCCAAGAAGTTCTTCTTGAAACAAGGCATCGAGGTGGCTGGTGGTATTACTTTTACCATTGACGAGAGCAATGAGTTTGAGACATTCTGCTATTCTGACCCAGAGCATCGGAAGATGGTACAGAAGATTGCCGAGACGACAGCGAGGCATTTCGATGAGTTCCTGCTCGACGACTTTTTCTTCACCAGTTGTAAGAGTCCTGTTGAGGTTAAAGCCAAAGGTAATAAGACCTGGACGCAGTATCGTCTGGAGCTGATGAACGACGCAGGTAAGAATCTGGTGGTAGGTCCTGCAAAGGCTGTGAATCCGAAGGTGAAGGTGATCATCAAATACCCCAACTGGTATGACCATTTCCAAGGGCTCGGCTTTAATCTGGAGTATGGACCCAAGATCTTTGATGGCATCTGGACAGGTACTGAGACGCGTGATCCTGCCAGTGCGCAGCATCTTCAGAACTATCTGAGTTATAATATCATCCGCTATTTCGAGAATCTGCGTCCTGGTTATAATGGTGGTGGATGGGTAGATGCAGGTGGTATCCAGATGGGTATGGACCGCTATGCGGAGCAGTTGCATCTGACGGCTATCGCCAAAGCGCGTGACGTGATGCTGTTTGCCTATCATCAGTTACTGGAAGTACCCATGAACGATCGTTTCCGTACACCTTGGCAGGATATGGGTACCAGTTGGAACTATGACGAGATGAAAGCACCGTTTAAGAATGGAAACAAGATGGTGACTCCCACAACGATGGCCCGTATCGCCGGCATCAAATCATACAAACCCTTCCATGCCCTTGGTGAGGACTTCCTGCAGAACTATTTAGGTATGATCGGCTTGCCAATGGATATGTATTCCACCTTTGCCAACGATCAGAAGATTGTCTTGCTGACAGAACAGGCTGCCGGCGATAAGGACATCATGACGAAGATAAAGGCGCAGTTGCAGAGTGGGAGAGATGTCATCATCACCAGCGGACTGCTGAAGGCTATCCCAGAGAAGATTGCAGAGGTGTGTGAGTTGCGTTGCTCTGACTTGAAGGCTTTTGTGAATGATTTCGGCAGATACGGACAGAGCGGTCGGGAGATATTGATCCCACAGGTGCGCTATCAGACCAATGATAGCTGGGAGGTTGTCAGTGCAGGTCGCCCTCTGACAGGTGGTGTCTCAGGCTTCCCCATCCTGCATAAGGCGAAATATACTGGTGCCTATCTCTATGTGCTGACGATTCCTGATGATATGGGACAGCTTTATGACTATCCGGCAGCTGCGCTGACAGAGATCCGTCGCGTGATGAGCCAGGATCTGGATTTCTATCTTGACGGACCGTCGAAGGTGAGTCTTTTCCTTTATGACAACCACACCCTGATTGTTGAGAACTTCAACGATGAGCCAGTAGATGTAAAACTGGTTTGTGAGCCCAATAGCTTCAAGCTGCTGAAGAACCTTGAGGATAAGAGCACCGTTGAAGGAAAGCTGGAAGACTACTGGGTAGGCTGGCACAAAAAGAGCGCCACGAAGTTTGCCGTTTCCCTGAAACCGCATTCCTACATGGCGTTCAGCTACTGAGATATCCTAGATGCCCTTTAATGAGAGGGAAATACGATTCCGCCTGCGGTCAACCTCTATGACGCGGACTCGCAGGTGCTGATGAAGTTTCACCACATCTGTCGGATGGGCAATTCGACGATTGGCCATCTGAGAGATGTGGATGAGACCATCCTGATGGACACCGATATCCACAAAGGCACCAAAGTTGGTGATGTTGGTAACGATGCCAGGCAGAATCATTCCTTCTACCAGATCATCGACGGTAGAGACATTCTTATCAAACTCAAATTCCTCAATCTGTTCACGGGGGTCGCGTCCAGGCTTCTCCAGTTCCTGCATGATATCCGTCAGGGTAGGGATGCCCACTTCAGCAGTGACATAGCGCTTGATGTCTATCGCCTCGCGCTTCTCCTTATTATTAATAAGGTCGGCAACGGAACATCCCTGATCCTTCGCCATCTGTTCGACAACAGGATAGCTCTCTGGATGAACGGCAGAGTTGTCGAGGGGATTCTTGGCTTCAGGGATACGCAAGAAGCCTGCACACTGCTGGAAGGCAGAAGGTCCTAAACGTGGCACCTTTTTCAGTTGGGCTCGTGAGGTGAAGCCCCCGTTCTCACGACGATAATCCACAATGTTCTTGGCAAGGGTTGGTCCTAAGCCGCTGACATACATCAGCAGATGCTGTGAAGCTGTATTAAGATTCACACCCACGAGGTTCACACAGCTCTCTACGGTCTGATCGAGCGAGTGTTTGAGTAGCGTCTGATCCACATCGTGCTGATACTGACCTACACCGATGCTCTTGGGATCGATCTTCACCAGTTCGGCAAGAGGATCCATCAGACGACGTCCTATTGAGACAGCACCACGAACCGTCACATCCTCATCAGGAAACTCTTCGCGGGCAATCTTCGAGGCAGAATAGACAGAGGCGCCATCCTCGCTGACGACAAAGACCTGTGGCTTGGGCAACTCATCCTTTTTCTTGGTGTCGATATTATAGCGGCCTGCCAGCACATCCTTGATAAAATTGTTGGTCTCACGGCTGGCAGTGCCATTGCCGATGGAGATGGCTTCAATCTGGTATTTATGAATCATCTTCTGAATGGCAACAGCCGACTCCGTACGCTTGTTTACTGGCGGATGGGGGAAGATGGCGTCGTGATGCAGCAGATTACCCTGTGCATCGAGACAGACCACCTTACATCCTGTACGGAAACCAGGGTCGATGCCCATCACCCGTTTCTGCCCAAGAGGTGCTCCCAACAGCAGCTGGCGCAGATTCTCCGCAAAGACGCGTATCGCCTCTTCATCGGCACGTTCCTTACTGAGAGCAGCAAACTCTGTCTCAATGGCAGGCTTGAGCAATCGCTTGTAACCATCATCGATGGCCTCTGCCACCAGTTTTCCACAAGGGGTATTTCCATAGACATAATGGCGCTTCAGACGATCTGATGCTTCCTCATCATCAGGTGAGATGCTGATACGTAAGATGCCTTCACTCTCTCCACGACGCATCGCCAGCAGACGATGAGAGGAACAGCGTTTCAGAGGTTCCTGCCAGTCGAAATAGTCGCTAAACTTTGCTGCCTCATCACTGTCGGCCTTTGCCTTGACAACTTTTGAGGAGATGATAGCCTGACGGGCAAAGGCATTACGTAGCTGCTGACGACTGCGCTCATCTTCACTCACCGTCTCGGCAATGATATCCTGAGCACCTTTGATAGCCGTCTCAACATCTTTTACATCGCCTTTGATAAATCGTTCTGCAGCACGCTCAGGATCCCGTTCGCGCTGTAGAAGGAGTAGCTGTGCAAGGGGTTCCAATCCCTGTTCGCGAGCCACTTGGGCCCGTGTGCGTCGCTTCGGCTTATAGGGCAGATAGATATCTTCCAGTTCTGTAGCATCCCAACAGTCTTCGATACGCTTCTGCAGCTCTGGTGTCATCTTTCCCAAATCCGTAATGGTCTTGACTACCGTCTCCTTTCGTTTCTGAATCTCCTTCAGTTTGTCGAAACGATCGCTGATAGCCGTAATCTGCACCTCGTCGAGTCCGCCAGTCCTTTCTTTTCGATAACGTGAGATGAAAGGAATCGTACAGCCCTCCTCAAGCAAGGCAAGGGTGTTGGCAACGGTCCGCTCTTGCAGGTTAAGAGCGGCAGCAATCAGTCGTGCAAAGATATTCTTTTCCATAATCTAGGGTAAAAGCGTTAATTTGTGTGCAAAAATAATGAAAATCCGCGAGAAATGTGTAATTTTGCACCCCAAAAATGACTTAAAGAATGAGAAATAAGATTATTTTGATTGTCATGTTGATGTTCTCAACGCTCTGTTCTGTCCATGCCGACGAGACACCAAATTCCCGTCAGGCACGCCGTATTTTCAATCAGGCGTACCAGCAGGTGTTTGGCGAACAGGGTGCTACGTTGCATTATGACGTCAACATCATCGGCCTCTATAAGACGAGCGGTACCATCTGGTATAAAGGCAAGAAAAGTAAGTTCGTAGATGCAAAGATTTATTCCTGGAATGACGGAACGACCATTTATTCCGTTAAGAGGAACAAGAAGAAAAAGGAAGTTGATGTCAACAGTGCCCAGAACAACAAGTCGGACAAGTATTCTCGTAAGTTCAAGTTCGAACCCGAGAACTTCGACTACAGTGTAGCAGAGGATAAGGATGGACTGATGCTGATACTGAAGGCCAAGAAAGGCAAGAAAGGAATTAAGGAAATTCATGCGCTGGTGGAGCGAAACACTTATCACCCCATCAGTCTGCGTGTGAAGGTGTCCATCATTTGGGCAACCGTCAAGATTTCAGACTTCCATACAGGAGGCATTACTGACGAGATGCTGGAATTCCCCAAGGAACAGTATCGCGACTATAAATTCGTAGATAAGCGATGATATCCGTTGAAGGACTGAAAGTTGAGTTTGGGGTGAAGCCCCTGTTCGTGGATGCCAGCTTTGTCATCAACGATAAGGATCGTATTGCCCTCGTCGGCAAGAACGGTGCAGGTAAATCTACGATGCTGAAGATTCTCTGTGGCCAGCAGAAGCCAACAGCTGGTATCGTGAGTGTGCCTAATGACTGTCGGGTGGGGTATCTGCCTCAGGTGATGATCCTGCAGGATAATACTACCGTCAGAGAGGAAGCCCAGAAGGCTTTTGCCGACATCACCAAGATGAAGGACCGTCTCGACAAGATGAATCAGGAACTGGCTGAGCGCACTGACTATGAGAGTGAGAGCTATCTGGCCCTGATAGAGAAATACACCACTGAACACGAACGCTACATGATGATGGGAGTAGAGAGTAGGGAGGCAGAGCTGGAGCGCACGCTGACTGGTCTGGGATTCCTGCGCTCAGATTTCGATCGCCCCACCTCTGAGTTCTCCGGTGGTTGGCGTATGCGTATCGAACTGGCAAAGATTCTCTTGCAGAAACCAGACGTGCTGTTGCTCGACGAGCCCACGAACCACCTCGACATTGAGTCAATCCAATGGTTGGAGCAGTTCTTGGCACAGAGTTCGAGTGCTGTGGTGCTGGTGAGTCACGATCGTGCCTTTATAAATAACGTGTCGAACCGCACGTTGGAGATCTCTTGTGGCAGAGTGATTGACTATAAGGTGAAATACAACGAATACGTGGTGCTCCGCAAGGAACGCCGCGAACAGCAGCTGAGAGCCTACGAGAACCAGCAGAAGGAGGTGGCAGATATGAAAGCGTTTATCGAGCGTTTCCGTTATCAGGCCACGAAGGCTGTTCAGGTGCAGCAGAAGATCAAGCAGCTGGAGAAGGTGGTGCCCATCGAGATCGACGAGGTGGATAACTCGGCGATGCACCTGAAGTTTCCGCCTTGTCTCAGAAGCGGCGACTATCCGATCATCTGCGACGAGGTGCGTAAGGACTATGGTGCCCATACCGTTTTCGATCATGTGACACTCACTATCAAACGAGGCGAGAAAGTGGCGTTTGTGGGTAAGAACGGTGAGGGAAAATCCACCCTCGTGAAGTGTATCATGGGGGAGATTCCCTTTACTGGTGAGCTGAAGGTGGGGCACAACATCCAGATAGGCTATTTTGCCCAGAACCAGGCCCAGTTGCTCGATGAGAGTCTGACCGTATTCCAGACGATCGACAATGTGGCGAAAGGTGATATCCGCCTGCGTATCAATGATATCCTTGGTGCCTTTATGTTTGGCGGCGAGGAGAGTGATAAGAAGGTGAAGGTGCTCAGTGGCGGCGAGAGAAGTCGCTTGGCGATGATCCGACTGTTGTTGGAACCAGTAAACCTGTTGATTCTCGACGAGCCTACGAACCATCTTGATATGCCTTCGAAAGATGTGCTGAAGGAGGCTATCAAAGCCTTCGACGGTACAGCGATTATCGTGAGTCACGATCGTGAGTTCCTCGATGGCTTGGTGACAAAGGTCTATGAGTTTGGAGGCGGTAAGGTGAAAGAGCATCTGGGTGGTATATACGACTTCCTTCAGGCAAAGAAGATCAGCGAGCTGGATGAACTGGGCAGAAAGGACAGTATTAGTCCGACACGTGCAAACTCCCAGTCCGAGCCGAGCGGACTCTCAGTCCGTCCAGTTGAACCAAAATCTTCCTCTGAAGAGGATCATTCGCAAGTCTTGGCCCAAGCAGCCCTCAGCTATGCCGAGCGGAAGGAACAGCAGAAACGCAGGAATCGTGCCGAGAAGGCTGTGAAGGAGTCGGAGGCAAAGATCGAGAAACTGGAACAGCGCCTCAAGGAGCTCGACGAGTTGCTGATGCAGCCTGAGAATGCCTCAGACATGACCCTTGTGACAGAATACACCACTACGAAAAGATGTCTGGATGAGGAGGTGGAGCGCTGGGAACAGCTCAGCGAAACTTTGGAATCATTTATTAATTAAATAACAACACTTATGAGAAGACTTTTAACAATGATGGTCATGACATCAATCTCTATGATGACAATGGCTCAAAGTACTTTGGGATCAGGTCTGAATGTCGCTGATTTTAACAAGAGCGTTCGTCCTGGTGACGATTTCTACGAGTATGCCTGTGGTGGCTGGATGAAAGCCAATCCGCTGCCTGCCGCTTATTCACGCTATGGTAGCTTTGACCGTCTGCAGGAAGACAATGACAAGCGTATTAACGCGATTCTGAAAGAACTGCAGAATAATACCTATGAGAAGGGTACTATCGAACAGAAGTTGAGCGACCTGTATAAGTTGGCAATGGACTCTACACGCCGTAATCAGGAAGGTGTGGCTCCCTTGATGCCACTGATCAAAAAGCTCGAAGCTGCCAAGACCAACCAGCAGCTGCTCGACATCCAGTTGGAGCAGGCTCCTTATGGAGAGCAGGAGTTCTTCTTCTGCTACTTCGGTGCTGACGAGAAGAATGCTACACAGAATATCCTGAGTGTTTATCAGGGTGGTCTGTCACTCGGACAGAAGGAGTATTATCTGGACAACGACAAGGCTACAGCCAACATCCGTGAGGCGTTTAAGAAGCACGTAGTCAAGATGTTCCAGTTGTTTGGCTTCAGCAAAGGTCAAGCTACCAAGAAGATGCAGAACATCATGAAGGTGGAGACTGCTCTGGCTAAGGTCTCTAAGTCGCGCACAGAGCTTCGTGACCCAGAGGCAAACTACAACAAGATGACTCTGAAGGAGTTTGAGGCCAACTATCCTCATCTGCCTTTGGTAAAGGTGATGAATGCTAAGGGCATCGAGACCAAGTACCTGCAGGAGATGGTTGTAGGTCAGCCGGCATTCCTTGAGGGTGCCAACAAGCTCGTGGGCAGCATCAGTCCTGCTGAGTATCGCGACGTGATGGAGTGGGGCTTTATCTCTGAGGCTGCCAACTATCTGAGCGATGCTACCGTTGCTGAGAAATTCGACTTTAATGGAAGAATCCGTTCTGGTCGTAAGGAGAATCATCCGCTTTGGAAGCGCAGTACGGCTCAGGTGGAGAATGTGATGGGTGAGGCTCTGGGTAAGATCTACTCTGAGAAGTACTTCCCTGAGGCTGCTAAGAAGCGTATGCTGACGTTGGTGAAGAACCTACAGATAGCCCTTGGTGAGCGTATTGCTGCTCAGGACTGGATGGATGACTCTACGAAGGTAAATGCCCTGCTGAAGTTGAATACCTTCTATGTAAAGGTGGGCTTCCCAGATAAGTGGACAGATATCTCAAAGCTCCAGATCGATCCAGAGAAATCCTATTACGAAAACATCCAGGAGTGCGACAAGTTCTGGAATGCTTGGCACATTGAACATACCGTCGGAAAACCCGTTGACCGCGATGATTGGCACATGACACCTCAGACGGTGAACGCTTATTACAATCCTACGACAAACGAGATCTGCTTCCCTGCTGGTATTCTGCAGTATCCGATCTTCGATATGACTGCTGACGATGCCTTTAACTATGGCGCTATTGGTGTGGTGATCGGACACGAGATGACACACGGATTCGATGATTCAGGACGCCGTTTCGACAAGGATGGCAACATGCATGACTGGTGGAAGGAAGCAGACGGAAAGAACTTTACAGCACGAACAGATAAGTATGCTGATTTCTTCAGCGCTATCAATGTGTTGCCTGACCTGAAAGGTAATGGTCGTCTGACACTGGGTGAGAATCTGGCTGACCATGGTGGTCTGCAGGTGGCTTGGACTGCTTACAAGAATGCCACCAAACTTTGTCCGCTTGGTGAGAAGGATGGCCTGACAGCAGATCAGCGCTTCTTCCACGCTTATGCTGGCGTATGGGCAGGAAACATCACTGAGGAGGAGATCCGTAATCGTACCAAGAGTGATCCTCATTCACTGGGTCGCTGGCGCGTAAACGGTGCCTTACCCCATGTCGATGCGTGGTATGAGGCCTTTGGCGTGAAAGAGGGCGATAAGATGTTTATTCCCAAATCTGAGCGTCTGGAATTGTGGTAATCAGGTCAAAAAAAGTATAAAATGCCGTCGTAAATGTAAATTTACGGCGGTTTTTTTTTGTAGATTTGTTTTTTTTATTAATTTTGCACCTAAGTTATTACAAACACGTGCTTATGAATGAAGATATTACTATAAACCCTGAGAGAACAAATCGAGGGAATCAGCAGATGCAGCACGAAGATCTGTTTATGGATCGTGCTGATCAGATGCAGATGGGGCAGCAGATGCAAATGAACATGCGTGCTGCTTCAGGTGTCGTTTGTCCCCATTGTGGTACAATCAATGATCCTGAAGCCGTTTTCTGTGCTTCTTGTGGTAGTCAGATCGGCAAGATGTCTTGTCCGAACTGTGGTGCTGAATTGGATGCCGATGCAGATTTCTGTGAGACCTGCCGCCGTTATGTCCGTAAGGATGTGTGCTCCTTCTGTGGTGCCCATCTGGACGGAATGGAGGCTTTCTGTCCGGAGTGCGGTAGTCCGAGAGGCGGTATCGTCTGTCCTGTCTGTCATACGATGAACGACTTTGCTTTCTGCAAGCAGTGCGGCACACCGCTGACAGAAGATGCCATGATGCTGCTGGAACAAGTCCGTGAGATGCCAGAATATATCGAGATGAAGAAGCTGGCAGATGGTCTGCAGGAGATGGATCTGATGATTCCTTATGCTTCTGAGCGTGAGAAGCTCCGCGATGAGGAAAATAATAAGTTGCGTGAGCGCGTTCTGACTTTGTTGGCACAGGATAGGGGAACACCTAATCCCATCATCCCTGAATCGGAGAATAAGCGTCTGTCTAAGGAAGAATACGATGAGAAGAAGAGACAGTACTTAGATAAGATCTCTGCATTGCTTGATAAGTTGGCTCAGCAACCACAGCCCAGACCTGCCCAGGTGCGTAATTACGCGATGGCTTGTCGTCCTCAGGGAGTAAGACTTGCCTGGCAGTGCAATTACAAGCATGCGCTTCATTCCAGTCCATGTGGATGCGCCAAGCCTCAGATGGGTGGCAAGTGGGTGATTCTTGGTAACAATTCGAGAAAGGAAATAAAAGACGATATATAATGAATACAGATAGAACATTCGACCCAACTCGTCAAGAGGATATCAATGCGACGCGTCGCATAAATGTGGGTCCCTCTACGGTTCGGCCTGCCTCTTCGACTATACGACCTGCTTCGGCAACGGTAAGGCCAGCTTCCTCCACCATACGTTCTTCGGCTATGATGGGAGGTTCAGTAAGGCCAAACAGCTTGGCAACACCCGATGATAATGTAGATGATAAGTACTTCTTACTGAAGGGTAATAAATATAAGAATATCCAGTCGTTGAGTGAGGATACTGGTGAAGCTCAGGTGTTCCTTGTTGAGCGTGATGGAGAGAAATATGTTCTGAAGATCTATTATCCGAATTTTGACGTCAACAAGAAAGTTCTACAGACCGTCTATAACTTCGATTTTGAGATGATTGTCAAGGTTTACGACTTTGGCAAGACCTATGTCGATGGTAAACACAGATATTATGAACTGATGGAGTTCCTCAAGGGCGGCACGATGCAGGAGTATCGTCTGAACGGCGATATGGACAAATTCCGCAGAATAGCCCTTCAGGGAGCCGCTGCGCTGGCCTATTGTCATCAGTGTGGTATCCTGCATAAGGATATCAAGCCAGGCAATTTCTTCTTCCGTGATAAGGAACATACAGAGCTTGTGCTTGGAGACTTCGGAATCTCCAGCTTCCTGGATCAGGACGGAAAGGCTCATAAGACCACACAGGCCCGTACCCCTATCTATGCTGCACCAGAGATGTACACCGATGTGATCGATGGTGTGGTAGAGGTGATGCCTTCTGTTGACTTCTATTCATTTGGTATCTGTCTGATGACGCTCTGGTTGGGTGAATCACCGCTGAGCTCGAATGAGCGTACGATGATGCGCCAGAAGAGTGAGGGACGTCTGCCTCGTATCCTTGAGCTTCCCAGCCGTGTCAGATTGATTGTTCAGGGTCTGACGGTTGTCAATGCAGCCAACCGTTGGGGTTATAAGGAGGTTGAGGAGTGGTTCCTGGGTGGAAGCCCGAAGGTGGATCTCTCATCACCGTTCCTGAAATATAAGAGCTTTGTTGTCGATCCTGACAAGAATCTTATTGCAGATAATATCCATGAGCTGGTTCCGCTGCTGCTCGACAATGAGAAGCTGGCTATCGGCTATCTCTATAATGGCCGTATCAGTCAATGGCTGGAGTCGTGCGGAAATGGTAAGCTCAGCACGATCATGAAGGATATCGTGGCAAACCGTTATCCTGTGGATCAGCGTGCAGGTCTGATGTCGGCCATCTATAACATGGAGCCTACCTTTGCATATAAAGATGTGAAGGGCAATCTGTGTGAGGACGTTCATAGCATCGCCTTGTCGTTGCTGAGTTATCAGGGTGACTATGCGATTCTGCTTACGAATCCCAACGATACGTTGTTCCTTTATCTGGAGGCTCACACGACCTGTAACATCGACCGACTCCGTTCCTATTTCTCTAAGACCGATAAGAAAGGCTCACAGATTGCCGTCTTGAAGACAGTCTATGAGATAGATCCGGATATTCCGTTGCTGGCACGCTATCCTTCATCTACTTTGAAGGAGATCGTGGAGTCCTTCGGTAGAGAGCAGTTGACAGAAGATGACTGGCATAGTCTGACTGACGGACGACTGCTCGCCTGGATGTACAGCCATGAAGATAAGATGGTCTGCGAGAGTATGCGTATCCTGACTCAAGGAAAGTCTTACTCGGAGTCATTGGCCTATATGGTGTTGTATAATCTCGACCGTGAGGCTGGCTATGACCTCAGATCTGCCTTTACTCCTCAGCAGATTGGTGAACAGATCTGTGAGCGCCTGAAAGAGGTGGAGCATCTGGATGATGAGGGCTTCAAGAATGCCATGACTGATATTGTGGAACTGGATGGCAGATTCCACTATTATGCTCAGCTGCATGGCTGGACCGAGGTTCTGAACGAGCACCAACGTTGTTTCGATCTTTCCAGTGAGGAGAATCGTGAGCGTCTCGGGGCCTATGACTATAAGACAGCTGTCTATCGTTTTTGTCGTATCTTAGGTACATCACCTGTCTATCTGATGCCTGATGGAAAGATTCTCACTGACGGACGTGAGCTTGATATCAAGAACCTGTCCCAGATAAGAACAGAGATCCGCAATGGCTCTTACGCACAATGGATGTCTATCTTCTATCATGAAGACCCGTTTGCAGACTTCTCTGAAGAGTATTCCTATGAGAAGACCCTCGAGGAATGGCTGCTGACATTAGGTAAGATCGACAAGACACACAATTATTATAAGCGTTTTGTGGATGCACGTCAGGAGACATCATCCCGTATCAAGAGCGTGCGTGACAACTGGAGGTATGCCAAAGGCAAGGAGAAGCTGTGGCGCTTCGTATTCTATGGGCTTTGTGCCATCTGGCTTTTGCTGGTTCTGGTGATAGGTGTGGAAGACCGGACCTATCTGCTTGACCATGCTCTCTTCTCTATAGGATTACCTCTGGGTGGAATGACTGCTCTCATCGTGGGTACCAGAGCTTTCTTCCGTGGCTATGATGTGTTCTTCTCAATTCTATGGGGACTCGTGGGAGTGGCTTCGTCATATATACCTATTATTATATTAAAGTATTTCGGACAGTCGCATCCAGAGTTGTTCAATATCATCATTGTGGTCATTACACTGGTCTATATGCTGATATGCCACCTGACAGATTTCCGAGGAGACGAGAAAGCTGACAGTAAACTGATAGCTGAGGTACTGGAGAATGATATTAAATCATCGCTTCTTGAACCTTTATACTATACCTTTAAGACTAAGTCGTATAAGTTTAACGGTTCAAAGTTTGCGCTGTTGAATGATGTGACCGATCAGGTGCGTTCTATCAGTGGTGAGAGTGTGCTGCATTATATCCTGTGGAGCCTGTTGGCACTGATATTTGTACTCGATTTCGTGATCTTCAGTCCAAAGAT
The DNA here is from genome assembly GCA_900315695.1 of uncultured Prevotella sp. Taxonomy (GTDB): domain Bacteria; phylum Bacteroidota; class Bacteroidia; order Bacteroidales; family Bacteroidaceae; genus Prevotella. Next base: position 30,015 of record ONAE01000032.1, read on the forward strand.
ATTAAATGTAGCTAATCCAGATGCAGATAACCTGAAGTCGGTACCTGCACAAATAATCCAGCAATTAGAAAGAGACGTAGAATAATGGTTTGTGAGAACTGTCATAAGGAAAACAGAATTTTAGCAAAGTTCTGCAAGTGGTGCGGTCAGCCGATCGCATCTCAGGACTTGCTTGACAAACTGGTAGGACTCGACGAGGTTAAACGTCAGCTCAAGACGATTGTAAACACCTATACCTATCTGCGCTCCCGTAAGGATATCTCCAATGTGAGTATCTCTGTAAATGCCATTGTGATAGGTGAAACGGGAACAGGAAAAACGATGCTGGCCGAGATCCTTCGTGATTATTTCTATAAACATAAGATTATCCCGAAGCCAAAGTTGACGATGGTTGACGCAGTCGATTACCAGCGTTTTGTTGATAACTGGGATGATAATATCAAGAAGGCCAAGGATGGTATCCTTTTCTTTGATAATGTCCAGAAGCTGTTGCCTGATAAATACTCAAATCAGGTGAATCCGTTGGACAAGCTGTTTGTAGAGATGGGCAAATGGGAGGACAATCCGATTGTGATCATCTCTGGTCTTACCAAGGGCTTGGATGATTTCCTGGAAAGCAATCCTGCTGTAGCCAATCGTTTCAAATATACGTTCCGCCTGCCGACGCCAGGTTATCAGGAACTCACGGAGATCTGTAAAATGAACCTGCGCACGAAATATGGTGTCACCAGATTCTCGCCAGAGGCTGATGATCAGCTGACACGTTACTTCAAGTATCAGGTTAAGATCAAGGATGAGACGTTTGGTAACGGTCATCTTGCCAGTAAGACCTCTGAGGATATCTTTACCCAGTTTATCAGTCGTGGCGCTGATGCTGTCCAAGTAGAGAAGAATGATATCAGAGGCTATGTTCCTGAGGAGCGGAGTGTGGATGATATTCTGAAGGATCTCGACAACTTCATCGGTATGGATGAAGTGAAGAGTGCCGTACGTGAGATTGCCTATTCTGTTCAGAACAGTATCGAACGTGCAGAACGTGGATTAGGTGAGCAGGAGAAGATGTCGATGCACGTCATCCTGACAGGTAATCCTGGAACAGGTAAGACCACCATAGCCCGTAAGTTAGGAGAAATCCTGGCAGCTATCGGTTATCTCGACAGCGGACATGTTGTGGAGGTGGATCGTGCCAAGATGGTGAGTCCATATCAGGGTGAGACACCTAAGGTTGTTGACAAACTCTGCGACAAGGCGATGGGTGGTATTCTGTTTGTGGATGAGGCTTACACACTAGCACCACAGAATGCTGCCGGAGAACGAGACAATCAGGGCGCTCAGGCATTGGAGAAACTGATGAAACGTATGGAGGATGATCGCGGCAAGTTTGTGGTGATTGCAGCTGGCTATCGCACGGAGATGGAGAATCTCTTCCGCATAAACCCTGGTTTCAAGAGCCGTTTCACTTATTTCCTCGATATTAAGGACTACTCGCCCGACCAGTTGTATCAGATCATGCTTGTCTTTGCCAAGGAGAAGAAATATATCTTCTCGCCTGAGGCAGAAGAACTGGCTAAGAAGCAGATCACGGAATTGTATAACTCTCGTGGTAACGACTTTGCCAATGGCCGTACGATGCGTACGCTCTTCGACCAGATCTGTAAGCGACAGGCACAGCGCCTGCAGGGTGAGGATATCTCTACGATGTCGAATGAGGAACTGATGACCATCAAGGCAACAGATATACCTTATGAGGCACCGCAGGCTGTTGACGTTTCAGACTGTCTGGCTAAGCTTGACGGACTTGTTGGTCTGGCTGCTGTGAAGAAGGAGGTGGCAAACCTTACGTCTTATCTCAATCTCCAAATCAAACGTGGAGAAACCAATACCTTCCAAGGCAAGCATTATGTGTTCACAGGTAATCCAGGTACAGGTAAGACAACGGTGGCACGCATCATGGCTGATATCTTCAAGACATTAGGTATTGTGTCAAGAGGTCAGTTGGTAGAGGCAGACCGCTCTAAGTTGGTGGCAGGCTATTCAGGACAGACAGCCATTAAGACCAATCAGCTGGTAGATCAGGCCTTGGGTGGTGTGCTCTTTATCGATGAGGCCTACACCCTGAAGTCGAACGACGGAGACACGTTTGGTGCAGAGGCTATCGATACGCTCCTGAAGCGATTAGAGGATGATCGTGGTAAGTTTATCTGTATCGTGGCGGGTTATACCGACCAGATGCATGACTTCATAGACTCTAATCCTGGTTTGAAGAGCCGATTCACTCAGACCATTCATTTCGATGACTATACACCTGATGAGCTGACGCAGATATTCCTGAATCTGGCCAGCAAGAAGAACTTCACTGTCGATGAGGTGATGCGTGGTGCCATCCATCGTCAGTTTGAGCAGCTGTATCTGCGCCGTGACAAGAACTTCGGCAATGCCCGTGATGCCCGCCGTATCTTCGACGAGGCTGTGGAGCGACAGAGTCAGCGTCTTGTCAAACTGATGAATGATCCTTCATTCAAGGAGAGTGATATGTTCAGTCTGACACAGGATGATCTGCCAATGGCTCAGAGTGAGGCAGCTCGTCCGCTCGATGAGGTGCTTAACGAACTGGAGGCATTCATTGGCATGCGTACCGTTAAGAACTCCATCCGTCGTCTGGCTGTACAGAGCATGTTTATGAAACAGCGTGCTGCGATGGGAGCCGGACAGGTGCAGCAGATGGCTATGAACTTTGTGCTGACAGGTAATCCTGGTACGGGTAAGACGTCGTTATCACGTAAGATGGGTGAAGTGCTTCAAGCAATGGACATCCTGCCTACGTCCCGTGTCTTGGAGGTGAGTCGTGCGACATTAGTCGGAAAGTATATGGGAGAGACACCAAAGATTGTCAACAATATGTGTGACAAGGCGATGGGTGGTATCCTCTTCATCGATGAGGCCTATACCCTCAGCGACGGAGGTGACCAGTATGGCAAGGAAGCTATCGACACATTGATGAAGCGTATGGAGGACGATCGTGGTAAATTTGTGGTGATAGCTGCCGGCTATAAGGACAAGATGGAGGAGTTTATGCAGATGAATCCAGGTCTGGCCAGTCGTTTCACTCACAAACTCCATATCGACGACTATAATGAAGACGAGTTGCTTTCTATCTTTAAGTCGATGGCCCAGAAAGAGCAATACACCCTTTCTCAGACGGCCGAATTCAAGTTGCTTGATACGATTTACAAGATGGTGCTGGCGAAAGACGAGTCGTGGGGTAATGCCCGTGAGATGCGTAATCTGCTCGATTCGACTATCCAGAAGTTGTCGCTTCGTGTGTCGCAGATGCCGCCTGATCAGGTGACAAAGGAAACTTATCAGATTATATTACCAGAAGATATTTAGATAGAAGATGATTATTTGTCCAACGTGTAAAGAAGAGATCGACGACGATTCCCATTACTGCGACCAGTGTGGGCAGAAATTATATTTCTGCAACCAGTGTGGCCGGGTAGGAGTAGGACGCCGCTGCACGCATTGTGGCGGACTGATGATGTCGCCTGATGGCTCTGTCAGCCAGCGGGGACAGTCTGTCGGCATGTCAATGCCTGGATATGTGTCCTATGGATCAACCAACGGTGACCCTAGTTCCATGAGAGCCATGCCTGTATTGGCGCTTATCAATGATAGTTTGAATATTCGTATTAATGGCATGAACGGTGCTATTATCGGTCGCCGTAAGGGACCATATACTCAGTTCTTTGAAAATCAGAGTTATGTTTCCGGCGTCCATGCTCAGTTGAAATTTAATCCTGGTGTAGGGTGGTGTGTGGTTGATAAGCACTCCTCCAATGGCACCATGTTGAATCAGCGGCCCATTCAGCCTGATGTGGATATGACTTTGAACAGTGGCGATATTCTTACAATCGCTAATGTTAATCTCCAAGTTATAATCAGTTAGTAAAATGATGATTGCTTATGATATTACATCCGCCAGTAGGGTAGGATGTGTAAGAAGACAGAATGAAGATATGATACTGGTGGATAATCGCTATGTTCGCAATGGTGATTATGCGACTCAGGTAGCGCTCAACCATCAGGACAAGTACATCGTTGCTGTTGCCGACGGTATGGGTGGTCATAACCGTGGAGATGTGGCCAGCAATGACGTGTTGAAGAATCTCCAGTTTTATTATCATGACCTTCCGACGGGATTAGGAACTTCCGAATTCTATGAGGCGATTGTTGAATGGCTTGATTCCATCAATAATTATGTGGCTTCCAAAGGGCGTGCTGATGAGCAGTTTCAGGGTATGGGCACCACATTAGTTGCCCTCGCATATTATGACGGCGATTTCTATTCCTTGAATTGCGGCGATAGTCGTCTGTACCGTTTCTGTAACGGACAGCTCAAGCAACTCACAACCGATCACTCCCTGAACGAGATGCTTGGTGAGGAGAAGCATACCAATATCATCACCAACTGTATTGGTGGCGGTTGCGGTTCTTCTTACATTGATGTAGTACAGATTACGTTTGATGTAAGGGTGGGCGACAAGTATCTGATATGTACTGACGGACTGACAGATATGCTTTCTGATGAAAAGATTAAAGATATGCTGGCCAATGACGCAGATGCTAATTTGCTCTGCGAAGCGGCTGTTGCTGCAGGCGGACTCGACAATGTCTCCTGTTGCGTGATCGAAATTAAATAATACTGTATAGACAAAGATGCCTTTAAGATTACCAGATAGATTACCAGCCATTGACATCCTCAAGAATGAGAATATCTTTGTGATGGACAATTCGAGGGCCACAACGCAGGATATCCGCCCTCTCCGCATCGTGATTCTCAATCTGATGCCACTTAAGATTACTACAGAGACGGACTTGATCCGTCTCCTTTCTAATACACCTCTGCAGTTGGAAATCAGCTTCATGAAACTGCGCAGTCATACCTCCAAGAATACACCGATAGAACACATGATGATGTTCTACCGCGACTTTGAGTCGATGCGCAATGAGAAGTTTGACGGTATGATCATCACAGGTGCACCTGTAGAGACACTCGACTTCGAAGAGGTGAACTATTGGGATGAGATTACGGATATCTTTGATTGGGCCCGTACCCATGTCACCAGTACGCTTTACATCTGCTGGGCTGCACAGGCTGGCATGTATTATCATTATGGTATTCCCAAATATCCATTGGAGAAGAAGATGTTTGGCATCTTCCCACAGTATCCGCTGGATAAGGCACTGCCTATCTTCCGAGGTTTCGACGATGTGTTTATGATGCCGCACAGCCGTCATACGGAGGTGCATCGTGAGGATATCCTGGCAAACCCCGATCTGTCGCTGATTGCAGAGTCGCCTGATTGTGGCGTAAGTATGGTGATGGCCCGTGGTGGACGTGAGTTCTATATCACAGGACATCTGGAGTATGCACCTAATACCCTCGATACGGAATATCGTCGTGATAGGGGCATTCGTGATGATGTGGACCTGCCAAAGAACTATTATCTCGCCAACAACCCGGATAATCCGCCTTTGGTAACCTGGCGTGCCCATGCAAATCTTCTTTATGCCAACTGGATCAACTATTATGTCTATCAGGAGACACCATATAATATTGATGAAATTAAATAGCGTTCAGACTTGACATCATTAGAACTCTTAGCTCCTGCCAAGAATCTGGCATGTGGTATCGCAGCCATCGATCATGGTGCTGATGCTGTCTATATCGGTGCACCACGTTTCGGAGCACGTGCGGCAGCAGGCAATAGCATTGATGATATCCGCCAGCTTTGCCGTTATGCCCATCAGTTTGGTGCTAAGGTCTATGTCACGCTTAATACCATTGTCTATGATGATGAGATAGAATCTGCGAGAGCCGTTATCTGTCAGTTGGAGAAGGCTGGGGTAGATGCGATTCTCATACAGGATATGGCTGTGCTTACGATGCTCAGGGAACAGCATAGCCCGATGGCACTTCATGCATCCACGCAGACGGATAATCGTACGGCAGAGAAGGTACGCTGGCTGCAGGATCAAGGCTTCTCCCGTGCCGTCTTAGCCCGTGAGTTGTCGGCACAGGAGATTGCGACGATCCATCGCGAGGTGCCTGGTATCGAACTCGAGGTCTTTGTACATGGCGCTTTATGCGTGAGCTATTCAGGTATCTGCTACGCCTCAGAACATTGCTTCCATCGCAGCGCCAATCGTGGTGAGTGTGCCCAGTTCTGTCGGATGCGTTTCTCTTTGGTTGATGCTGACGGTAAGGAGATAGAACATGAATGTTATCTCCTGTCGCTGAAGGATATGAACCAAAGTGATAACCTGCAGAAACTGGTGGAGGCTGGTGCCACCTCTTTTAAGATAGAAGGACGCCTGAAGGATGTGGCTTATGTCAAGAACGTGACAGCTTCTTATAGTGAACGACTGAATGAGATCATTCGTCAACATCCGGACCAATATTGTCGGGCCTCAAAGGGAACCTGTGAATACACTTTTAAGCCTGATCTCAACCGCACCTTTAATCGTGGCTATACGACGTATTTCCTGAATGGTCGTAAACCAGACATCGCTTCCTTTGACACGCCTAAAGCAGTGGGGGCTTTTGTCGGAAAGGTGAAGGAGATTCGGGGTAATTCGTTTAATGTAGCAGGGGTGACGAGCTTTGCCAATGGCGATGGGCTCTGTTTCCTGAATGAAGAACGGAAGTTTGAGGGTCTGCGTGCCAATCGGGTGGAGGGTAATCGTATATATCCTTTTAAGATGCCTCATAACTTGCGCCCGGGGATGGCGCTCTATCGTAATAACGATCAGGAGTTTGAACGTCTGCTTGAGAAACCCAGCGCTACACGTAAGATTCCTGTTAGTATCGCTTTACGTGCTGTTGATGATGGCTTCGAGTTGAGTGCTGGCGATGTGACAGTGCATTTTGCTGCCGAACATCAGTTAGCTCAGAAGTCGCCTCATGAGAATCTGATCCGTCAGCTGTCTAAGTGGGGCGATACCATCTATGCGTGTATGGCGGTTGATGTGCCTGATGATTTTAATTATTTCATCCCCAACAGCCAGCTCTCTGAGATGCGCCGACAGCTGATAGCAGAATTGTCGAAGGAAGAAACTCCCTTACTGACTGAAGACGATCGCAGCTTCACGGAGCAATCTTCAGCAAAAGGTGGTGCAGTAAAATACCCTTATCCCTATCTCTATAACATTGCCAACCGTCTCTCCCAGCAGTTCTATGGCGCTGCTTCATTGACGGCCTATGAGTTGAAGGGTGGCGATGGCCCTATCATGCAGTGCCGTCATTGCATCCGTTATAGTCTGGGCTATTGTGTTAAGCATGGTGGGAATCGTCCTTCGTGGCATGAACCTCTTTCTCTTGTCTTAGGCGATGGTCGTCGCTTCCGTCTTGAGTTCGATTGTCAACACTGTCAGATGAATGTCTATGCGGAAGCTCGTTAGCCTGTTTTTTCTCATACTGCTGTTGAGCGGGTGCTACAATCGTGGTCCGATTACACCTGATGCCTGGGATCTGACCAGTCAGCAGATTGACTCCATCTCATTCTATACCACTCATCATTACACGCAGAACTACAACTTCGTAGTGACTGGCGACTCTCTGGTTCTGGTTGCTCAGCAACCCGAAGATATGTCTGTGCCCGATGTCGTTTCGATGGAGATAGAGTCAGAAACCGGGGAACAGCAGAAGGATTCTATCACTATTCATAAGCATGAGCGTATCGTTGTGGCAGACATCAAGACGATTCCTGCCGATACGATCGACTCTATATGGGTGAAGGTGGCACGCGATCAGCTCACCTTTGGCTGGATCCATGAGAATGAGCTGTTGGCAAAGGTATCGCCTGACGATCCCATCAGCCAGTTCATCGATATGTTCTCTAATATCCACCTGTTGGTGTTCCTGGCATTCTGTGTGGTGACAGGGGCTGTCTATGGTCTGCGCCGACTGATGCGGAAGGGGTGTAAGATTGTACACTTCAACGATATCCCCTCGTTTTATCCCACAGCCTTGTGCCTGCTTATAGCCTCGTCGGCAGTTTTGTATAGCAGCATCCAACTGTTTGGTCCTGAGACATGGCGCCACTTCTACTATCATCCTTCACTGAATCCTTTTGCCTTGCCTTTCTGGTTGGGTGTGTTCATCATAGGTGTCTGGGCCATCATCATCGTCGCAATCGCTACCGTCGATGATGTCACCCGCATGCTTCCCCTCGGTGAAGCGTTTCTTTATCTCATTGGTCTGGCTGCTGTCTGTGCTGTTTGCTACGTGGTGTTCAGCATCACTACCTTATATTATATTGGCTACCCACTTCTTATTGCTTATTTCATCTTTGCCTTTAGAAGATAAGAGATTATTCCTAAAATAGTAAATTCAGTGTATTTGCTTATCAAATTCAGTGAATTTACTCACCAAATTCAGTGAATTTACTTTTATACCAGTATCAGGTCACTCATAACCATGTCGCTGACGAAGAACCCTTCTCTGGTGAGTGACAGTTGATCACCATTGTGTTTTAGCAATCCGGCATCAAGATGCCTTTGGGCGTTGGCTAAGCAATAGGTACGCTGCTTAGGAGTCAGTTTGCTTAGGTCTAATCCCTCACAGGTTCTCAAGGCCACTGTCACGGTATCGTTATAACGTGTGTTCTCATCGAGTGCTTCTGATTCATAGAGTCGTTCACCTTGCTCCATGCCTTTAATATACTGATGTATATCGGCGATATTCCAACTGCGCGTCTTAATATCGTAGGAATGGGCTGCGGCTCCGATGCCGACATAGGGGATGCCTTTCCAATAACTGCTGTTGTGACGACTGCGGAATCCCGGCTTGGCAAAGTTCGAGATCTCGTAGTGTTCGTAACCCTTTGCTTCCAGACGGTCTATCAATGTGTCATACATCTGTCGCTCCAACTCTTCATCTGTCTCTGCAACCTTACCTTGTTCCAACAGCTGATAGAGTGGGGTACCTTCTTCATACATCAGGCAATAGGTGGAGATATGCTCCACATCCAGCGACAAAGCCTCTTTGATATCCGCTTCCCAATCTTCAAGTGTCTCGTCAGGAAAGCCGTACATCAGGTCGATACTGATATTCCTGAATCCCGTCTGGCGCAACGTCTCCACAGCCTGATAAACCTGCTTGGCAGAATGACGGCGACGCAGAAAGCGCAGTCTCTCTTCGTTGAAGGTCTGTGCACCCATACTCACTCTGTTCACCCCAAGCTGTTGTAACACAGTGGCCAACTCTTCCGTAACATCATCGGGATTCATCTCGATGGTCACTTCAGCATCCTTTTCTACCTTATTATATATATAGATGGCATCGAATAGCCTACGGAGTTGCTTGATGCTGAGCTGTGAGGGGGTTCCTCCACCCAGATAGATGGTGCTGACAGGTGCTTTTGAACGCCTCATCGACAGCTCCTGACAGACGGCATCGGTATACTTCTCACGAAGCGTCAGCCCCGTGGTGGAATAGAAGCCGCAATACACGCAACGGCTCTTACAGAATGGGATATGTATGTATAAACCTGCCATTTTTGGGGGCAAAGATACGATTAAGCGAGCAAAATACCAAATGTATTTGAGTATTTTCGAGCGTGAGTATCTTCGAGCGTAGCTCAGAATTACTAATTTTGTTTAATATTTGAAAGAAATCTTTGGTTTTTTGTAGGAAAATGCCTAATTTCGTGCCGACAAAAATGAATTATTCACCTAAAGCTAAATTGATATGAAAGTTTATCAAACAAATGAGATTAAAAACATTGCACTGCTTGGCAGTGCGGGTAGCGGCAAGACAACTCTTGCCGAAGCAATGGTTTACGAGGCCGGCATCATCAAGCGTCGCGGCACCGTAGAGGGTAAGAACACCATGAGCGATTATTTCCCTGTTGAACAGTTCGTAGGTGGTGCCATCACTGCTCTGAACGTCACCGATCAGGCTGTGCTGCTGATCAACGGCCAGTATGGTCCCGAGGTTGGTACGATGAATGCCTTCCGCAACACGGAGAAGCTGAAGAAGCCCGTGATCTTCCTGGTGAACCAGTTGGATCGCGACAACTGCGACTTCGACCAGATCCTGAACCAGTTGAAGGAGGTCTATGGTCCTAACTGCGTTCCCGTTCAGTATCCTATCGCTACTGGTAACGGCTTCAACAGCGTGATTGATGTGCTGCTGATGAAGAAGTATTCTTGGAAACCCGAGGGTGGTGCTCCTATCATCGAGGACATTCCAGCTGATCAGATGGAGAAGGCTAAGGAGTGGAAGGCTGCACTCGTTGAGGCTGCCGCCGCTGGTGATGACACACTGATGGAGAAGTTCTTCGAGAGCGAGGATCTCAGTGAGGACGAGATGCGTGAGGGTATCCGCAAGGGCCTTGTCACACGTTCAATCTTCCCCGTATTCTGCGTATGCGCAGGTCGTGACATGGGTGTACGCCGTCTGATGGAGTTCCTGGGCAACGTGGTTCCCTTCGTCAGTGAGATGCCTGTTATCAAGAATGCTGCAGGAAAAGATGTTCCTGCCGATGCTTCTGCCCCCACATCACTTTACTTCTTCAAGACGGGTGTAGAGCCCCATATCGGTGAAGTTCAGTACTTCAAGGTGATGAGTGGTGTCGTGAAGAGTGGTGACGATCTTACCAACGCCGATCGTGGCTCTAAGGAGCGCATGGGTACACTCTATGCTTGTGCTGGTGCCAACCGTATTCAGGTTGATGAGCTGCGTGCAGGTGATATCGGCTGTACCGTGAAGCTGAAGGATGTGAAGACTGGTAACACCCTGAATGGTAAGGACGTTGACAATAAGTTCGACTTCATTAAATATCCTAACTCTAAGTTCTCTCGTGCCATCAAGGCTGTCAACGAGGCAGAGACTGAGAAGATGATGGCTGCCCTGCAGAAGATGCGTCAGGAAGATCCCACATGGGTGGTTGAGCAGTCTAAGGAGCTCCGCCAGATCATTGTTCATGGACAGGGTGAGTTCCACCTGCGCACCTTGAAGTGGCGTATGGAGAACAACGAGAAGATCCAGATCGAGTATCAGGAGCCGAAGATCCCGTATCGTGAGACTATTACTAAGATGGCTCGTGCCGACTATCGTCATAAGAAGCAGTCGGGTGGTGCTGGTCAGTTTGGTGAGGTTCACCTGATCGTTGAGCCTTATACCGACGGCATGCCTGATCCTACCTCATTCACCATCAACGGCCAGGAGTTCAAGATGAACATCAAGTCGAAGGAAGAGAAGGATCTGGAGTGGGGTGGTAAGCTCGTATTCATCAACAGCGTTGTTGGTGGTGCCATCGATACACGTTTCATGCCCGCTATCCTGAAAGGTGTGATGGAGCGTATGGAGCAGGGTCCGTTGACAGGTTCTTATGCCCGCGACGTTCGCGTGATTGTCTATGACGGTAAGATGCACCCCGTAGACTCTAACGAGCTCTCATTCATGCTGGCAGCCCGTAACGCCTTCTCTGCAGCCTTCAAGGAGGCAGGTCCAAAGGTGTTGGAGCCGATCTACGACCTCGAGGTACTTGTTCCTGCTGACTACATGGGTGATGTGATGAGCGACCTACAGGGTCGTCGCGCTATCATCATGGGTATGGACTCAGAGAGCGGTTATCAGAAGCTCACAGCCAAGATCCCTCTCAAGGAGTTGGCAAGCTACTCTATCGCCCTGTCGTCTCTGACTGGTGGTCGTGCTTCGTTCACCACAAGCTTCTCAAGCTATGAGCTTGTTCCGAACGACATCCAGCAGGCTCTGATTAAGGAGCATGAGGCTGAGATGAAGGAAGAGGATTAATCCTGATTCTGAATACATGAGATTCCCCGTGGGTTTACACCTGCGGGGATTTCTTTATATTTAAAAATAAACAACTAAAATAACGAATACTGTTAATGATGGTAAATTTCGAATAAATAATTAACATTTTGTGCACTCGATTTTAAGAATTGCCCTATTTTTGCATCCGAATATTAATAGATATAATGAAGAAAAGTACAATTTGGATTATCGCTATAGTCATGGGCCTGTCGTTCATTGGCCTTCTGTTCTTGCAGATCTCCTATATCGAGGAGATGACGAAGATGAAGAAGGAACAGTTCGATGAGTCCGTCAATCGTAGTCTTTATCAGGCTTCACGTAACCTGGAGATGAACGAGACGCTCCGTTATCTGGAGAAGGATGTGAAGCAGACCGAGCGCAAGTCCTTCCATCAGGATTCCTTGATGGTTGACGGTCTCGATGGCACCATCAAGCAGAGTCATCAGTTTGCGGTAGCTGCCGATGACGGAACGGTCTATTCCTCTTTCGAGTTGAAGACCTTCGCCATCAAACCCGCCAATGTGCCTAAGGCCATGATCCTGCGCACGGATAAGAACTCCATCTCCGAAGCTTCGAAATCACTCCAGGAGATTGTGCGTAACCGCTATGTCTATCAGAAAGCCCTGCTCGATGAGGTGGTGTATAATATCCTCTATACCGCTTCCGACAAACCCTTGAAGGAGCGCATCAACTTTAAGTTGCTCGATCAGGACATCCGTGCCGAGTTGATGAACAATGGCGTGAACATCCCTTATCACTTCCGTGTGCTGACGGCCGATGGGCGTGAGATTTACCGTTGTCCGGACTACACAGAGGAAGGTGAGGAAAACACCTATAAGCAGACGCTTTTCCGCAACGACCCATCACCGAAGATGGGAGTCGTTCTGGTGCATTTCCCCGACATGAACTCCTACATCTTCTCCAGCGTACGGTTCATGATTCCAGCTTTGGTCTTTACCATCGTGCTGCTCATCACGTTCCTCTTCACCATTGTGGTGATTTTCCGCCAGAAGCGCTATAGTGAGATCAAGAACGACTTCATCAATAATATGACTCATGAGCTTAAGACGCCAATCTCCAGTATCTCCCTGGCAGCACAGATGCTCAACGATGAGTCAGTGCCGAAGAGTCCTTCGATGCTCCAGCATCTGGGCAGTGTCATCAATGACGAGTCGAAACGACTGCGCTTCCTCGTGGAGAAGGTGCTCCAGATGTCGATGTTCGACCGCAAGCAGGCCACCTTCAAGAAGAAAGAGCTCGACCTCAACGAACTGCTGGAGACGATTGCCAGCTCATTCACACTTCGCGTGGAGCATACGGGTGGTAAAATCTATACTGAGATCGAGGCAATCGATTCTGCCATCTTCGTTGATGAGGTACATTTCCAGAATGCCATCACCAACCTGATGGACAATGCCGTGAAGTACCGCAAACCCGAAGAGCCGTTGGATATCTATATCCGCACCTGGAACGAGAAAGGTCATCTGTACTTCTCCATCCGCGACACAGGTCTGGGCATCAAGAAAGATAACGTCAAGAAGATCTTCGATAAGTTCTATCGTGTCCACACGGGTAATGTCCACGATGTAAAGGGCTTCGGTTTAGGTCTGGCCTACGTCAAGAAGATTATCACTCTCCATGAGGGCGATATTAAGTGTGAGAGCGAGCTCGGCAAAGGTACTACCTTCACCGTGACGCTTCCCATACTCAAAGAAGACAATTCATAGTATTAACAAATAAATAGGAACAATTATGGAAGACAAACTGAAAATTTTGCTTTGCGAGGATGATGAGAACCTCGGAATGCTGCTCCGTGAGTATCTGCAGGCCAAAGGCTATGTAGCTGAACTCTGTGCCGACGGCGATGCCGGATTCAAGGCTTTCCTGAAAAACAAGTATGATATCTGCGTGCTCGACGTGATGATGCCGAAGAAAGACGGTTTCGCACTGGCTCAGGAGATTCGTACGGCTAATGCCGACGTGCCCATCATCTTCCTCACCGCCAAGACGCTGAAGGAGGATATCCTCGAAGGCTTTAAGATTGGTGCCGACGATTATATCACCAAGCCCTTCTCAATGGAGGAACTCGTACTCCGTATTGAGGCTATCCTGCGCCGCACCAAAGGTAAGAAGTCAAAGGAGTCCACCGTTTATCGTATTGGTAACTTCACTTTCGACACTCAGAAGCAGTTGCTGAGCATCGGTGATCAGCAGACTAAACTTACCACGAAGGAGAACGAACTGCTGGCATTGCTCTGCAGTCACGCCAACGAGATCCTGCAGCGCGACTTCGCCCTGAAGACCATCTGGATTGACGACAACTACTTCAACGCCCGCTCAATGGATGTGTATATCACCAAACTGCGTAAGCATCTGAAGGACGATCCCCAGATCGAGATCATCAACATTCACGGCAAGGGGTATAAGCTGATTACCCCTGATCAGGAAGCATGATGACGGGGCTTAAATCATATCTTGGAGTGGCGCTGGTAATCATCGGCGCCCTCCTTTTAATGGTTGGCTATATCGCAGGATGGACCTCCAGCAACCTGGTTCTGCTCACAGGTCTGATAATCATCGTCTTAGGTGCCGTTCTGCACATAAAACAGCAGAAAAAGAGTGAAAAGTATTAAATAATCTTAAATATAGGTTTCCGCAAACCACTTACCTCTCACTTCTCGTCTCTTTTTTGTACCTTTGCACCCGCTTTTCGAAGCACATTATTAATTTTTTAATTTTAATTAAGTATGAATCAATACGAAACCGTTTTCATTTTGACTCCCGTTTTGTCTGATGAACAGATGAAGGAAACGGTCGCTAAATTCAAGAAGGTTCTCACCGATAAGGGTGCAGAGATTCTGAACGAAGAGGCCTGGGGATTGAAGAAGATGGCTTATGCTATTCAGAAGAAATCTACAGGTTTCTACTGCCTGGTAGAGTTCAAGGCTGAGCCATCAGTGATTAAGACACTGGAGACAGCATTCCGTCGTGACGAGAAGGTGATCCGTTTCCAGACAGTTAAACTTGACAAGTATGCTGTGGAGTATGCTGAGAAGCGCCGCGCAAAGCTTGGTAAAAAAGAGGAGGCTTAAACTATG
>ONAE01000043.1 GCA_900315695.1 uncultured Prevotella sp.
GCAAAGGAATCATTCCTTTGATGGAGGGAGATAATCTCCACGGGTCACTCGGATGATCTCCACGAGTGACGGAGATAATCTCCATTAGGGGAAAGGGATAATCTCCATGAGTCGTAAAGACTATCCGGATAGCTGGTAGATGATATCCCTTCGAGACAAAGATGATATTCCTTTCGCGCCCGACCCTCAGTCTGTGGGCTGAAAACAACTTTTAAAACTATAAATTTGCCAGAGTGGATTATTTTTCCTATCTTTGCATCGTCGTAACTATTAAACTTTAAACATGATATTATTATGATGAGAGGAATAGTATTTATCCAAGTGTTGCTGATATCGTTATTAGCTTCTACAGACGTTTTGGGACAATCATTTGATCCTTGGGTCTATGAGAATCCAGAAGCAGAAATCTATGCTATAGAGAAGAGCTGGTCTGGGACGCCGTTGAAGGTAGGCAATGATTTCCCCAAGGCAATGATTCGTAATTTCGCTAAAGCCTTCTGTAGTCAGTACCAAAAATATGCGCCTAATGTCGCTGTGACGCTGTATCTGAAAAATCCCGGACACAACAAGGTTGAGGAAGACAACTATTATATGGATGACGATCCTCGCAACGGTTATATCAAGTGTAATATGACTGGACAATTTGACTACCTGACAGAGATGTGTTATTGGAAGCGTGCTAACGGCCATTCACTGGTAGGCGTGTTGCTACAGATGGGACATGAGGGAGAAGGAGTAGATACCGACAATGTCATACTGTTCTATGACTACAATCCTACCAACCGCACGATGACGCCTGATATGACTGCCTATCAGACAGTCAAAGATATTCTCGCCAAACATATGGGTACGCCCAGTCTCTATCTGCCAAAAGAAGGCAAAGACATCAGAGTGTCGTACATTGAATTCATCCAGACAGATGAACATGATTTCAAATGGGAGCAGAATACACTGAAGTGGGGGAATAACACGTTTGTAGAAATTAAGGGTGAAACTGGCTATTATTGATACCTTGTGTCATCCTGAGGCAGCACCAGGGGGCATCTGATTTCTTATATATAAATAAGGTGTAGGGTCGTGGTGGAGGGCAAAAATGAGGAAAGAAAAGAATTTTTTGAAAAAAAACTGCTGAAAAGTTTGTCAGTTCAAAAAAAAGCATTACCTTTGCACTCGCATTTAGAGAAATGCCTTGAAGAAAGCGGAATTTTTGAGCAAGCTGAGAGCCGAATAGCTCGCTATTTAGGCCGAGGCGAAGCCAAAAATGCCAAGTCTTCGAAGACGCGGAAATAGCTCAGTTGGTAGAGCACAACCTTGCCAAGGTTGGGGTCGCGGGTCCGAGTCCCGTTTTCCGCTCCACATGTTGAATAAAAAGAGTCATTAGGGATTGGCCTTAATGAAATTATGCCCAGGTGGCGGAATTGGTAGACGCGCACGTTTCAGGTGCGTGTGCCGCGAGGCGTGCAGGTTCGAGTCCTGTTCTGGGCACTCTTTTTTATTCACCTACTTTGAGGGGGTAGTGTCAATTGCGACGTGGGAGTTCGAGTCTCCTCCTCTTCACATTTTTTTGTTAGCATATCATGCGGAAATAGCTCAGTTGGTAGAGCACAACCTTGCCAAGGTTGGGGTCGCGGGTCCGAGTCCCGTTTTCCGCTCTTTTAGGAAAACAACATTTTCAAATGAATTTATATTTAAGATATTTTGACCGTGAAACGCTCGTTTCTACAGTAGATGAAGCTATTGACTTTTTAAGAAGTATTGATGAGATCGAAGTAGATCCAGAGTTAGAGGCTGACATCCGCGAGTATGTAGCCAGTGACGTTTATTACCCCAAACGATATAAAATTCATCCTCGAGTTTATTTTATTATTATCAAGACTGATGCTTCTACAATGCAGGACTTTAAGGAGAAAAAAGCTGTTCACACTCCAGAGAATCCGCTTCCTAAACATGCCTCGCCTGTATTGAATCGTTTAAATGAGATTTGTCCTGGATGGTATGAGGGTACACTCGATTTCAAGCGTGTGTTGCTGGTTCCTGGCACGGGAAAATTCCAGTATCGTGACACACAATTCACTGCTCGGTTAAAGGCAGAGTCTGGTCTGGATTGCTATGAGCGTATTGTTGACCACCTGCGTGACCGCGTCGATGATCGCAGTCAATTTCCCTCAGCTAAGGGAAAGAATTTTAAATTCCGTTATTTAGGAAAGGCAAAAATGTGATATACTATGAATAAAGTTATGCTGATTGGAAATGTGGGACAGGATCCCGAAGTGAGATACGTAGATCAAGGAGTAGCTGTAGCTCGTCTGCGACTGGCTACTACTGAGCGTGGTTATACATTGCAAAATGGTACACAGGTACCGGATCATACAGACTGGCATAACGTTATTCTTTGGCGTCGCTTAGCCGAAATCGTAGAGAAATATGTGCATAAAGGCGACAAACTATATATCGAAGGACGTATCCGTTACACTTCTTATGATGATAAGCAGGGACAGCGTCGCTATGCAACAGAAATATGGGCTGATAATATGGAACTTCTTTCCCCCAAGCCAACCTCTACCACTACGGCAGTCAATGAACCAGTATCAGCTCCTGAGCCAGACAATAAGCCTGACGAGGCTCTTCCGTTCTAACAATGGACTATCTTCAACAAATATTTAGTGAAGTACAGCTCTTAGTGCCTACAACCGGCGCTATTATTGCAGGTGTACTTGCATGTGTGCTTTTGATTTTCTCAGGTTATGCATCGGGATCAGAGATAGCTTTTTTTTCTCTTTCACCAAATGATTTGAACGACCTCGATGAAGAGAAAAACGATTGTGACCGTAAGATCAAAGCATTGAGAGAGGAATCAGAACGCACTTTAGCCACTATCCTGATTACCAATAATTTGGTAAATGTCACCATTATTATGCTGGCTAACTATTTTATTGCTCATGTCATTGATTTTGGAATGGCTTACTGGTTGGAGTTTGTGGTCATTACGGTATTACTCACGTTTCTTTTATTACTCTTTGGTGAGATTATGCCCAAGGTGTATGCTAGTCAGCATGCCTTGTCATTCTGTAGATTCTCTGCTCCTGGTATCGTTGTACTACGGAAACTTTTTTATCCACTGGCATCTATATTGTTGCGTTCTGGAATGTTGGCAGAGAAGGTGGTTCAGAAAGAAAACCATGTGCTAAGTGTTGATGATCTTGAGCAGGCATTGGAACTTACTGATGAGAATGAACTGAAGGAAGAAAAGAACATGCTGGAGGGTATTGTACGTTTTGGTGACGAAACAGCTAAAGAGGTGATGACTAGTCGTCAGGATGTTGTCGACCTTGACTTTCGAACCTCATTTGCCGATGTACTGAAGTGTGTTGTAGAGAACAATTATTCACGTATTCCTGTATATCAGGGGTCTATTGATAATATTCGTGGAATCTTGTATATCAAGGACTTGCTGCCATATCTGTCTAAACCTTCAAACTTTCGTTGGCAGTCATTGATTCGTCCGCCATATTTCGTACCAGAAACTAAGAAAATAGACGATTTGTTACGTGATTTCCAGGAGAATAAGGTACATATTGCCATCGTGGTAGATGAGTTTGGTGGTACAAGTGGAATCATCACTCTTGAGGATATCCTCGAGGAAATCGTTGGTGAGATCAACGATGAGTACGATGAAGAGGAAAAGCCCTATACTCGTATCAATGCAAATACTTATGTATTTGAAGGTAAGACACTATTGAGTGATTTTTATAAGATTCTTGATCTTGACGATGAGACATTTGAGAATGTGCAGGGTGATGCAGATTCACTAGCTGGCATGCTCTTAGAGATCAAAGGTGATTTTCCCGAGTTACATGAACGTATCGACTTCCAGAATTTTACTTTTGAAGTTACAGAACTCGATGGTCATCGTATATCCAAGATCAAAGTCGTTATTCACGAACAATCCGTCGCCTGAATTCGCTACAAGTGATGGCGGTGGCGATAGCAACATTCAAGCTGTCAGCAGTATCACCTTGATGGAAATCTGGAATAAGTAGGCGTCGATTGATGCGTTGACGTACTTCTTCTGAGATACCATTGCCTTCGTTTCCCATAATAATCAGCCCGTTGGGAGTAAGTTGTTCCGTATAAATGTTCTTGCCATCCAAGAAGGTGCCATAGACAGGATATGTATCCGGTAGATGATCGAGTAGAGAGGGTAGTGAAGTATAAATGATATTGACACGGGCCAGACTACCCATTGTGGCCTGTACCACTTTTGGATTCCATGCATCAGCTGTATCTTCACTACAGATAAGCGTGCTGATGCCAAACCAGTCGGCAATGCGGATGATGGTACCCAGATTACCAGGATCCTGTACACCATCGAGTGCAAGAGCTAATGTCTGATCGCTTAACATTGTCTGTGGATTAGTAGTCACCTGTGATGGAATAGGGAAGAGGGCAAGTACCTGTTGAGGATGTTGTTGGAAACTGATACGTTGTAGCTCTTCGTCAGTAATAATTTGTGGGATTATACCTTTTGGCGCAAACCATTGCTCCGTTGCGAAAACAGCCTCAGGGGTATAGCGAGTTAAAAGGTCGCCAACCACCTTTATGCCCTCTGCAACGAAAAGCCCTTCACGCTTGCGATATTTCTTTTGTTCGAGTTGACGGATATACTTTTGCTGATTTTTACTGATCATTTTCAAAAAAGTCGTTAATTCCGATGCAAAGTTAAGAACTTTTTCGTAATTTTGCAACTTACAAACAAGAATGTATTTGGCGCCTGTTCGGTATCTAGTGATCTGCCTGAAGGTGTATATATGCTGGATAAGGTAAAAGTGGTGACTGACGGGAAGTATAAGGATGTCAACCCATCGCAAATGAATAACTATGTGCGACAGAAAGGGAATTCACGTTGGTTTTCTGCCATCAAGATTCCGCTTGGTGTCTATGCGATGGCAGGTAAGGATAGCTCTTGGATTAATCGCACTCTGCGTCGAATGGGTGAAGCACCTGTGATATACGACTCATTGTTAGCACGCCAGTCCTGCGAAGATCTTCAATTGGCGCTTCAGAACAAAGGCTATCTAGATGCACAAGTGGAGATGTTTGTCAACCCTCATAAACATAAGATCGATGCGCTTTATGTGTTGCACCCAGGGCTTCCGTATTATATTAATGGATATACAACAGACATTCAGGATTCAGTCATTTCGAAATTGATAGCTTCGCGCAAGCCTTTGCTTCATAACGGTTTGCAGTTTAGTACGGATGCTTTGAATGCGGAACGTTCACAACTGACGACTTATCTGCAGAATCAGGGCTATTTCAGATTCCATAAAGAGTTTATAACTTATAGAGCCCATAAGGATAGTGCTCGCCATGAGGTTGGACTTTCAATGATATTGCATCCGTATCGCGCCAATAGTGAGGCAAAAGACACCTTACATAGTAGGTATTGGATTCGGAATATCAATTACGAAAGTGGTGCACAGAATGATTCGGTCATCCATCTGCGCCCGTCGGTGCTGAAAGAAAACACATTCTTGGAAACGGGGCAGCCTTATTCTGCAACTCAATTACAGAATACATATAACCACTTCGGGCGATTGGGAGCTGTGAGATATACGAACATCAGTTTCCAGCAGGTACCAGATACGACACTGCTCGATACGAAGATCCAGATTCAGACCAACAAACCATCGACGATCAGTTTTCAGCCTGAGGGAACCAACACGTCGGGCGATTTAGGGGCTGCGGTATCGTTGACTTATCAGAATCGGAACATCTTCAAAGGTTCAGAGACTTTCACGATGAAGGTGCGAGGTGCCTATGAAGCCATTCGTGGATTGGAAGGCTATAGTAACCAAGACTTTATTGAATATAGTATTGAAGGACGGTTAACTTTCCCAAGGTTTATTATTCCCTTTATTAGTTCTGAAAGTAGAAGGCGCAATACTGCCACCAGTGAAGTTTCACTGATGTACGACTCCCAAGATCGTCCGGAGTTCCACCGTCGGGTGCTATCTGCTGCATGGCGATATCAATGGAAAAAACAGGATCGTCTTGACACATACCGTTTTGATGTACTCGACCTGAATTATGTTTTTATGCCGTATATCAGTGATACATTCAGGAAAGAGTATCTTGATAACCCTTCGAATTCAAATGTTATCCTTCGTTATAACTACGAGGATCTGTTTATCATGAAGATGGGCTTTGGCTATGCTTATAATAATGGCAGACTTGCTTTAAAAACGAATGTTGAAACAGCTGGTAACTTATTGGGAATGTGTACAGCTATCTTTGGTGGTTCGAAGAACAGTAATGGACAATATAAGGTGTTTAATATTGCATATGCCCAGTACGTGAAAGCTGATGTGGATTTTTCTAAAAATTTGCTGGGCCGCAGCTCGAAAGACCAGCTGGTATTCCATTTGGGACTTGGCGTGGCTTATCCTTACGGCAATTCCACTGTGTTACCTTTCGAGAAGCGCTATTTCTCAGGTGGTGCTAATAGTGTGAGAGGTTGGACGGTGCGAAGTCTTGGCCCTGGGCGTTATAAGGACAAAGACGGGAATATTAACTTTATTACCCAGACTGGTGATTTGAAATTAGACCTGAATTTGGAGTATCGTACTCATCTGTTCTGGAAGTTTAACGGAGCTGCATTTGTTGATGCTGGAAATATCTGGACACTCAGAGAATATGAAGAGCAACCTGGAGGACAGTTTACTTTGAAAGGGTTGGTGACAGATTTGGCTGTGAGTTATGGTCTTGGTCTGCGTCTAAACTTCGACTACTTTGTTTTACGTTTCGACCTTGGTATGAAGGCAATAAACCCAGCTTATCAGACAGAGGAAGAAGCTCACTATCCTCTGATCCATCCAAAATTCAGTCGAGACTTTGCTTTCCATTTCGCAGTCGGAATGCCTTTCTAAGATATAATTTATGTGAAAAGCCAACACTATTCGCATATTTTTTGTACCTTTGCACGAAAATAACAAAAAGACATGTTGAAATTCATATCGTTTGGAAGTGGTAGCAGTGGTAATTGCTATTATCTTGGTACTGCAACCGACGGCTTGATAATAGATATCGGCGTAGGAATACGCTCTCTAAAGAAATCCTGTAAGGACTATGGTATTCAGCTCTCGAAGGTACATCGGGTGCTTATAACTCATGACCATGCAGACCATATCAAGTCGGTAGGTTCCTTCAGCCACGAATATAAGGTGCCCGTATATGCAACAGAAAAAGTACATATGGGCATTGATCACAATTACTGTGTGACAAGGAAGGTTACTGATGAGATGAAAAAGAAGATAGTAGTGGGTACCCCCATTCAGATGGGCGACTTTCTGGTGAAGCCATTTTCTGTACCTCATGATGCAAGTGAAAATGTGGGATATGAGATACAGGTGGAAGGAATTACTTTTGTGGTGATTACTGATGTGGGGAGCATCACTGAAGACATAGGAGAAAGTATCTCACGTGCCAATTATTTGGTGATTGAGGCTAATCACGACGAAGAGATGTTGATGAGCGGCCCTTATCCAGAATATCTGAAGAAACGTATTCTCAGCAATACTGGTCATCTGTCTAACAAAGACTGTGGCGAGGTGCTAGCCAATCATATGTCAGAGAGTCTGAAACATATTTGGCTCTGCCATCTCAGCGAGGAGAACAACCATCCTGAATTGGCACGTAAGACGGTGGAAGCCATTCTAAGGAGTTATGGGATTATTCCTGGTAAGGATGTAGAGCTGGAAGTGCTACGTCGCCAACTACCATCTGGTGTTTATGAACTGACTTAAATAATTGACAATGAAAGAAGTGGTCGTTAAAGATGCTGATTTGCAGAAGGCTGCAATGGAAGGTATGGATGCCTTTGTGAATGTATTTGTGAAAGCCATCTATGATGCCATCGGTGGAGAACTGACGCCAGAGACGATGGCAGAACTGAATGCCGACCAAATGACACTGCTGGCATGGGACATTCTGCATCAAGAAGTGATGGATGGTGGATTCGTTCAGTTGATTCACAACGGTTATGGCACATTTATCTTCAAAAACCCGTTGGCAAAGGTGTTGAGACTATGGGAGATGCGTGGTCCTTCCAAACTGATTTATGATGCTCATACGCTGTGGCTCAAGCATCGTGAGGAGATAGAGAAAGATTGTAGCGATGAGGAGTTTATGGCACTCTTTGAACAGTTCCCGGATTT
The DNA here is from genome assembly GCA_900315695.1 of uncultured Prevotella sp. Taxonomy (GTDB): domain Bacteria; phylum Bacteroidota; class Bacteroidia; order Bacteroidales; family Bacteroidaceae; genus Prevotella. Next base: position 8,217 of record ONAE01000043.1, read on the forward strand.
TGACGATCTCGATGATCAATTTGTTGAGAATGAAGAAGAATGGATGGAGGATATCGCTCACTACATTGACGATCACTTGGAAAAATTTGCTACGATTCAATGAACAAGGAACAGGAACAGCTCAGGAAGAAAAGCCCTGTACAGATTAAGAATAAGAAGGCCTCGTTTGAATACTTTTTCATTGAGACTTATACAGCCGGTATTGTTCTGACGGGTACGGAGATTAAAAGCATCCGACTCGGAAAAGCAAGCTTGGTTGATACCTATTGCGTGGTCATAAATGGTGAACTATGGGTAAAAGGAATGAATATCAGTCCTTATTTCTATGGTTCTTATAACAACCATGAAATGAAACGCGATAGAAAACTGTTGCTGACGAAAAAGGAAATCAGAGCCTTAGAGAGTGCCACGAAGCAGACAGGCTACACCATCGTACCTATATTGGTGTTTATTGATAATAAGGGCAGAGCCAAGATGGACATCGCACTTTGTAAGGGTAAGAAGGAGTTTGATAAGCGCCAGACCTTGAAGGAAAAAGAAGATCGCAGGGAAATGGACAGGGCAATGAAAGTTTATAAATGAAGAAACTAGACGATATCATTAAAGAAAGGATACTCATCCTTGATGGAGCGATGGGTACGAAAATACAGACTTACGGTCTCACGGAAGAAGATTTCCGTGGTGACCGTTTTACACATTTAAAAGGGCAGTTGAAAGGCAATAACGATGTGTTATCCATCACGCGACCTGATGTCATTTCAGACATTCACCGTCAATATCTCGAAGCTGGAGCAGATATCATCGCTACGAACACTTTCAGCAGTCAGCGCATCTCCCAGGCAGATTACTGTTTGCAGAATCAGGCATACGAGATAGCTCTTGCTGGTGCCAGATTAGCCAGAACTATAGCTGACCAATTTAGCACAGAGGAGAAACCCCGTTTCGTAGCAGGTTCCGTAGGACCAACCAATAAGACTTGTTCGATGTCACCTGACGTTAGTGATCCTGCAGCGAGAGATCTGACTTATGATGAACTGCTGATTGCCTATCAGGAACAGATGGATGCCCTGATGGAGGGCGGAGTGGATGCTTTTCTCATAGAGACCATCTTCGATACTCTGAATGCGAAAGTGGCTATTGATGCTGCCATGCAGGTGATGTCAAAGCGTCAACATGAGATTCCGATTATGCTATCCGTGACAGTCAGCGATCTGGCAGGTCGGACGCTTAGCGGTCAGACGCTTGATGCATTCTTGGCAAGTATTAGCAGCTATCCCATTTTTTCTTTGGGATTAAACTGCTCTTTCGGTGCCACCCAGATGAAACCGTTTTTGAAAGAATTAGCCAGACGTGCACCTTATTATATTTCATGCTATCCGAATGCAGGATTGCCCAACTCTCTTGGACTCTATGATGAGACGGCGGAGACAATGGCCCCGAAGATGGGAGAGTTGGTAGATGAAGGTTTGGTGAACATCATTGGAGGTTGCTGCGGTACAGACGAGAAATTCATTGCAGCCTATTGTCCTTTGGTTGTAGGGAAAAAGCCTCACCAACCTGTTGCCAAGCCTCAAACAATGTGGCTCTCCGGATTGGAGTTGCTTGATGTGACACCTGAGGTGCAGTTTGTAAATGTTGGCGAACGATGCAATGTAGCTGGGTCACGCAAGTTCCTGAGACTTATTAAAGAGAAAAACTACGACGAGGCTCTTAGCATTGCGCGAAAACAGGTGGCTGATGGTGCTCTTGTGATCGATGTCAATATGGATGACGGTCTGCTCGATGCCAAGACGGAGATGGTGAACTTCCTGAACCGTATTGCTGCAGAACCCGATATCGCCAAGGTCCCTGTGATGATTGACTCTTCTGACTGGGAGGTTATCAAGGCCGGCCTGAAATGTGTGCAGGGGAAAAGTATTGTCAACTCCATTTCTTTAAAAGAAGGTGAGGCGAAATTCCTCGAACATGCCTGTGATGTGAAACGTTATGGTGCAGCAGTTGTGGTGATGTGCTTCGACGAGCAAGGTCAGGCTACCAGCTATGAGCGTCGAATTGAGATTGCAGAACGAGCCTATCGTCTGCTGACAGAGCAGGTGGGGATGAATCCGCTTGATATAATCTTTGACCCAAATATTTTGGCTGTGGCTACAGGCATGCCAGAACACGATTCTTATGCGGCAGATTTTATTAAGGCTACAGCCTGGATCAAGCAACATCTGCCTGGCGCTCATATCAGTGGAGGCGTGAGTAATCTGAGTTTCTCGTTTCGTGGCAACAACTATATTCGTGAAGCTATGCACGCTGCGTTTCTGTACCATTCTATAAAAAATGGTATGGATTTCGGAATTGTAAACCCCTCATCACAAGTAGCATATGAAGATATACCTCGAGAACAGCTTGATGTTATTGAGGATGTAATTCTGAATCGGCGAGCAGATGCTTCAGAACGTTTGATAGCACTGGCCAGTAGTCTCTCGGCAGAGAAAAATGAGGCTGTTACTTTTGATCACTCGAAACAATCAGGTCAATCTATAGAATCCAGAAAAAGCCTATCTGTCGAAGAAAGATTGATAGAAGCCTTAGTAAAGGGTATAGGTGATTATCTGGAAGATGATTTGAAGGAAGCCTTGCAGCATTATCCTCATGCTGTTGATATCATCGAAGGTCCTCTCATGATTGGCATGAATACGGTAGGTCAACGCTTCGGAGAGGGAAAAATGTTCTTGCCGCAGGTTGTAAAAACGGCTCGTACGATGAAACAGGCTGTTGGTATTTTGCAACCTTATATTGAGGCCGAGAAAACTGAAGGAGCCAATAGTGCAGGAAAGGTATTGTTGGCAACTGTCAAGGGTGATGTTCATGATATAGGCAAGAATATTGTCGGAGTGGTGATGGCCTGTAATAATTATGAGATTATCGATATGGGGGTGATGGTGCCTGCAGAACAGATTGTAAAGAAAGCTATTGAAGAGCATGTCGATATTATTGGACTCAGCGGTTTGATAACCCCGAGTCTAGAGGAAATGGTGAATGTTGCCAAGGAACTTCAACGTGCAGGTCTTGACATTCCCATCATGATCGGTGGTGCTACCACTAGCGAGTTGCATGTGGCTTTGAAGATTGCTCCTGTCTATGCTGGTCCTGTGGTCTGGATGAAGGATGCTTCCCAGAATGCTCTTGTTGCAGCCAGACTGTTGACTCATCATAACCAGATGGAACAAGAACTGTCTGAGAAATATGAACATCTGCGTGAAGATTATCAGCAGCAACAAAAAGAATTGCTATCCTATGAGGAAGCAAAGAAACAAAAGAAAAATATATTTGAAGGATGAAAAAAATACTACTTTTATCAGTCATGCTACTGCTTGTTTTGACAACAGGAGCTCAGAAACGAGAGATGCGCGGTGCGTGGATACAGTGTGTCAACGGACAGTTCCAGGGGATGGGTACTGCAAAGATGCAGCAGACATTGACCTATCAACTTGACGAATTGCAGAAAGATGGTGTGAATGTGATTATATTCCAGGTACGTCCTGAGTGTGATGCTCTTTATGAGAGTAAACTTGAACCCTGGAGTCGTTTCCTGACAGGGAAGCAGGGCGTAGCGCCTCAACCTTATTGGGATCCTTTACAGTGGATGATAACCGAATGCCATAAACGTGGTATGGAGCTTCATGCATGGATTAATCCCTATAGGGCAAAGACAAAGGTAACCCGTCAGCTTGCTAATAATCATATTGCCGTAAGAAAACCCATGAACTGTTTTGCCTATGACGAGTTGTTCATTCTGAATCCAGGTATTCCAGAGAACCGTGATTATATTTGTGAGGTTGCTAAGGATATTGTAAGCCGTTATGATGTGGATGGCATCCACATGGACGACTATTTCTATCCTTATCCCGTGAAAGGAGAGAGTATTCCTGATGACGAGTTGTTTCAGGAACACTCAAATGGTATCAAGGATCATTATGACTGGCGGCGTTACAATGTAAACTTGTTTATCGAACAGTTTTATAAGACCGTTCATGAGACAAAACCTTGGGTCAAGGTGGGTATCTCACCATTCGGTATCTATAGGAATAAAAAGAATTCTTCCATTGGCAGCAATACTAATGGCTTGCAGAACTACGACGACCTCTATGCTGATGTGCTGTTCTGGATCAATAATGGTTGGCTTGACTATTGTGCTCCCCAGATCTATTGGGAAATAGGTAACAAGGCTGCTGACTATGAGACCTTGATTAAGTGGTGGAATCAGTATGCTGGTGGACGTCCTTTGGTTATCGGTGAAGACGTGGAGCGTACTGTCAAGCATGCGGACCTGAGTAACCCGAAGGTTCATCAGTTACCAGCAAAGATGGCACTTCATAAGCAGTTACCTTATGTTAAAGGAACTATTTTATGGTATGCAAAAGCTGCTGTTGACAATATCGGCAATTATGGCACAACACTTCGGAATGTATATTGGAAATATCCTGCTTTGCAGCCCGAAATGCCATTTATCGATGGAAAAGCCCCCCAAAAGGTCAAGAAGCTAAAACCGATGTGGATAGATCGCGACTATGTGTTGTTCTGGACAGCGCCTTCGGCTAAGAGCTGGGACGACGAGACTGTGAAGTATGTTGTTTATCGCTTTGCAAAAGGCGAGAAAGTCAACATAGATGACCCTTCAAAGATTGTGGCGATCACCAATGAGACATTCTATAAGTTGCCTTTTGTGCAAGGTAAGGAAAAGTGGACTTACGTAGTTACGGCTCTAGATCGTCTGCAGAATGAAAGTAAGATAGCCAAGAAGAATATAAAACTTTAAAAAACCTATGAAACAGTTGACAGTCATACTGGCGATAATGCTTCTACTACTATCTTGTGGTGGCAGAAGACAATTGTCGCCAGAGGAGCTGTCGCATAAACTGGATAGTGTGAAGAATGTGGAAATCAATGAGAAACTGAGGTTGCAAGGCATCGATTTGGAGCTATCAGACAATCCATTGAAACAATTCTATGACAGCCTGAATCTCCAGACACTCCCCATCAGCTATACAGAGGATTATGTAAAGTTCCTGCCTGCTTTCAAACCTATTCCGCAGGAGATTATTCCATTCTTTGAGCTTCTGGATTGCAATGAGCCAAAGGCTGTGAGTCTACCTGAGAGTTTAGGCGCGAAGTTGATTCTCATCGCAACAGATGAACAGCCCCATCTATATTCCTTGTGGCTATATTCGTTAGATGATGACTTCAGACCTGTAGATAAACTCTGCCTGTATGCCATCGAAGACAAAAGCGATGAGATCAATCCTGATGAATTTATCCAGTATTTTTCAATTACCAGCGATTACGAGATTCGCCTATTAGACTATTCCAGAATTCTGCATAAGGCAAATTTCGAAGAGGTGTATTATATTGATTCCTCACGCAAGTTCATGATGCGTGAGAGCTCTTTGGAATAGTTAATCCTTCAGCAGTTTTTCAAGGAAGGTATCCAGATCATCACTCAGTCCTTCCATCAGGTCAGGATCAATAATGACTGTCTCATCATCCACCAAATACAATTCTTCCACACTCTCTTTATCGTCATTCTCCAACACAAAGGAGAAAGGTTTTAGAATAGACATCTGCTCAATCATGTCTTTTTGTTTGTTCAGACATTTTCTGATGACAGATGCAATCTGGTCATAAAAGTTGTCGTCGGAATTATTGATCCATTGTTCTATAACACAACGGTTAATTTCGGCATCATCATCATTGTAGGCCACCATTTCTCCCGTCTCTTGAGTGACACGGATATGGATGTCTGTCATGAGAGAAGCCTCTTTTGGGGCAGGATATTTTTCTGCTATTTTACGGATGGCCCGATCAATCTGTTGAAACGTCTGTTCACTGATGTTCATTGCTGCAAATTTATATAAATCGTGGCAAAAGTATAAAAAATCCTCTATAATTGCAAACGATTACGATTATTTTTGCGAAAAAAAATAAAATTAGCTTGTTTATTCCCAATAATTTTGTACCTTTGCAATTGTATAGTGGAGCTTGCAAATAGAGGGCTACAAAAAGGAACTCATGAGTGCTAAAATAAGTCATTCAGGCATTGTGGCATCAATAAGTAAAGGGTGTGTGCAGGTACGGATTCTCCAGACGTCAGCATGTGCCGCATGTAAGGTTGCTGGGCATTGCAATGCCTCTGAATCAAAGGAGAAAATCGTCGATGTTCTGAATGTAAACGACATCTCCACACTGAAAGTAGGCGATCATGTGATTGTTACAGCCTCACATGATGTTGCAAAAAGGGCACTGCTATTAGGGTTCGGTATCCCTTTCTTGGTATTAGTTACTGTACTGTTGATTATGTTAAAAGTGTTCTCAAATGAAGGTCTAGCGGCTATCACGGCTCTTCTGTCATTGATACCCTATTATTGGGTGCTCTATCTGATGCGTGACAAAATTCAGAAGAAGATGTCTTTCTTTATTGAACGAAACAATTAAAACGAAAACAAATATTTAAGCATTATGAATTTCATCTTGATTGCAGTGGTTGTCTTAGGAGCTATCGGCTTGATAGCAGCAGTTGTGCTGTTTGCCGCTTCCAAGAAATTTGCTGTCTATGAAGATCCTCGCATGGCGCAGGTTGGTGAAGTGCTGCCTGGCGCCAACTGTGGAGGATGTGGATTCCCTGGCTGCAGTGGAATGGCTGATGCATTGGTTAAAGGTGCGGATGCTGGAAGCCTGGATGGACTGTTCTGTCCTGTGGGTGGTGCTGAAACTATGGGAAAGGTGGCTGATTTGCTGGGAATGGCGATTGCCAACTCTGAGCCGATGGTAGCCGTCGTGAGATGTAATGGCACTTGTGAGAATCGTCCTCGCATTGCCGAGTATGCAGGTCTGCGCACTTGTGCTGCGATGCATGCCTGTGGTGCAGGTGAGACAGCCTGTGGTTTTGGCTGCTTAGGCTGTGGCGATTGTGAGGCAGCTTGTCAGTTTGAAGCTATTAAGGTAAATTCTGAGACAGGCATTCCTGAGGTCGAGGAGGATAAGTGTACCTCTTGTGGTGCCTGTGAAAAGGCATGTCCACGCCATATCATAGAGCTTCGCAAGAAAGGTCCGAAGGGTAGGAGAGTCTTCGTGTCTTGTGTCAATAAGGATAAAGGTGCTGTATCAATGAAGGCTTGTAAGGTCAGCTGTATCGGTTGTGGCAAGTGCGAGAAGGAATGTCCTTTTGGCGCTATTACTGTTGAAGGGAACTGCTCATATATCGACTTCAACAAATGTCGGTTGTGCCGTAAGTGCGTGACAGTCTGTCCTACGAAAGCTATACGCGATGTGAATTTCCCCACACCTGCACCTGCTCCTAAACCCAAAGAACTTAAAAAAGAAGAGGAGGCAAAAGCATGAATATCAAAACATTTAGCATAGGTGGTGTACACCCCAAAGAGAACAAACTGACCCATGAAGCAAAGACTCAGGTGGCAGCTTTGCCGAAGCAGGCCATCTTTCCATTGAGCCAGCATATTGGTGCACCTGCCAAGCCCGTCGTTCAGAAAGGTGACAAAGTGAAGGTGGGAACCATGATTGCAGAGGCTGGCGGCTTTGTGTCTGCCCCCATCTTTTCGTCTGTCAGCGGAACTGTCTTCAAGATCGATACGGCAATAGATGCCACAGGTTATCGTAAGCCCGTTATTATTATCAATGTTGAAGGTGATGAGTGGGAAGAGAGTATTGACCGCTCTGATAAGTTGGAAACGGTAGAAGGTCACCCCGAACTGACACCTGAAGAGATTGTCAATCGTATCAAGAATGCAGGTGTCGTTGGCATGGGTGGTGCTTGTTTTCCTACCTTCATTAAACTGACACCTCCGCCTACAGCCAAAGCAGAATGTGTGATCATCAACGCCGTAGAGTGCGAGCCTTATATCACTGCCGACTTCCGTCTGATGATGGAGAAAGCCGACGAGATATTAGTTGGTCTGGAGTTGCTGATGATGGGTGCTAAGGTGACAACGGGTTATATCGGTATCGAAACCAACAAGATGCCTGCCATCGAACTGCTCACAAAGAAATGTGCTGAGAAGTTTAATGGTTCAGCCTATACTGTTGAGGTGGTTCCTCTGAAGCAGCGCTACCCGCAAGGTGGTGAGAAGCAACTCGTTGATGCGGTTATCCGTCGTCAGGTACCTGCACCTCCTGCTATTCCTGTGAATGTAGGAGCTATCGTTCAGAATGTGGGTACTGCTTACGCTGTCTATGAAGCTGTGATGAAACACAAGCCGCTATTTGAACGTTACACGACTGTGACAGGAAAGAAAATCCAGAATCCAGGCAACTTCCTAGTACGTATGGGTACACCGATGAAGGATCTGATTGATGCGTGTGGCGGTATGCCTGAGGGTGATAACAAGCTGCTGGCTGGTGGTCCGATGATGGGTAAGGCACTTACCTCAGTCGAAGTGCCCATCTGTAAAGGCACTAACTCTGTAACGGTGATCTCAGATGAAGAGGCGCGCCGTAAGGAGCCTCAGCCTTGTATCCGTTGTGCCAAGTGCGTTGGTGCTTGTCCGATGGGGCTTGAGCCATATCTGCTTGCCAAGCTCTCAGAGGTACAGAACTGGGAGCGTGCTGAGCATGAGGATATTGTCAGCTGTATCGAGTGTGGCTCGTGCCAATTCACATGTCCGGCCCATCGTCCGTTGCTCGATAATATCCGTCAGGGTAAGAGCACTGTCATGGGAATCATCCGTAGCCGTTCTGCTGCAAAATAGTTATAAGGTAAAAAATAAAAGGTAAATATACAATGGGAAAATTAATTGTATCATTATCGCCACACGCCCACGGGACTGATACTGTAGAGCGCAACATGTATGGGGTAATCATCGCCTTGATGCCAGCCCTGTTAGTGTCGTTCTACTTCTTTGGCTTGGGTTCTGTTGTTGTTACGGCAACGAGTGTGGCAGCCTGCGTATTCTTCGAGTGGGCTATCAGCAAGTTCATACTGAAACAGGAGCGTAATACCATTATGGACGGCTCGGCTATCCTCACTGGTCTGCTTCTGGCTTTCAACCTTCCCTCAAACCTCCCCATCTGGATCATCCTCATCGGTGCCCTCTTCGCTATAGGTGTAGCAAAGATGACTTTCGGAGGTCTGGGAAATAATCTCTTCAATCCAGCCCTTGTAGGTCGTGCAGCCCTGCTGGTGGCTTTCCCTGCACAGATGACCACCTGGCCGAAGGTTGGCCAACTTGGCAGTTACCTTGATGCTGAGACTGGCGCCACACCGCTTTCTATCATGAAAGAAGCTATTAAGAGTGGTGATGCGTCAATGCTTGATCAGCTGCCTTCATCGTTTGAACTCTTCATTGGTAATCATCCAGATGGTGCTGGTGCGATGGGTGAGATCTGTGCTTTGGCATTGCTCATAGGTCTTGCATATATGCTTTGGAAGAAGATTATCACCTGGCACATTCCCGTATCGATTATAGGTACCGTGTTTGTCTTTGCCGGACTGCTCCATCTGGCTAATCCTGCCTATGCCGATCCTTTCACTGTGATTCTCACTGGTGGTCTGATGCTGGGTGCTATTTTCATGGCTACGGATTACGTCACAAGTCCGATGACGCCAAAAGGACAGATGATCTATGGTGTGGCTATCGGTTTCCTGACAGTCGTGATCCGTAACTGGGGTGCTTATCCTGAAGGTATGTCGTTTGCCATTCTGATTATGAATGCGTTCACACCGCTGATCAATAATTATGTGAAACCCAAGCGCTTCGGTGAAGTGCCTGCTAAGAATTAAAGGAGGACCAGACGTATGAAGAAATTAGAATCATCTTTGACGAATATGGTACTGGTACTCACAGGAGTGGCAGTTATCATGGGCGGTATCCTTGCTTATGTGAACCACCTGACAGAAGGTCCTATTGCCGAGCAGAAGGCAAAGGCACTCGCCGACGGTATCAAGAGTGTGATGTGTGTCAGCAACATCAAAGTGGCCAAAACCGATACCGTGAAGCAGAATGATGCCAAGGGCAAGGAACTCACTTATATCATCTATCAGACACAGGACGCTCAGGGAAAGGACCTTGGCGCTGCAGTCGAAAGTACCACAGGCGGCTTTGGTGGCAATCTGAAGGTGCTCGTGGGTTTCGATACTGATGGAAAGATTCTTGGTTATACGCTGCTTGAGCATGCAGAAACTCCAGGACTTGGTGCTAAGGCAGACAAATGGTTCCAGAAGGGGGAGAAGGGTGATATTATCGGGAAAGATCCTAAGGAACCTCTCACGGTTTCTAAAGATGGAGGTCAGGTGGATGCTATCACGGCTTCTACCATTACCAGTCGCGCTTTCCTGCTTGCTGTGAACAATGCTTATAATGCTTACAAGACAACACCTGTCGATGCACAGACTGGTGCCACCAAACAAGAAAAGGAGGATTAACGTATGAATGCAATACAGATTATCAAAAACGGCATCGTCAAGGAGAACCCCACGTTCGTCCTGATGCTTGGTATGTGTCCCACACTGGCCACAACCACCTCTGCCATGAATGGTATGTCTATGGGCTTAGCCACGATGGCAGTGCTTATCTGCACCAATTTCGTGATCTCTTGTCTGAAGTCGATCACACCTGACAAGGTGCGTATCCCTGTTTTCATCGTGGTGATTGCGGCTTTTGTAACAATCCTGCAACTCGTCATCAAGGCTTTCCTGCCTGACATCGATGCATCGCTCGGACTCTTTATCCCGCTGATAGTGGTGAACTGTGTGATCTTAGGTCGTGCGGAAGCTTTCGCTGCCAAGAACTCCCCAGTAGCCGCACTTTTCGACGGTATTGGTATCGGACTTGGTTTCACGCTCGGACTCACCCTCCTGGGTATCTGTCGTGAACTGTTAGGCAATGGCTCTGTCTTCGGACTGACCTTGCTGCCTGAGACCTATAACATCCTGCTCTTCGTGTTGCCTCCAGGTGCTTTTATCACCCTTGGCTTCCTGATTGCGATCGTCAATAAGTTGAAGAATTGAAAAATTGAAGAATTGAAGTTATGGAATATATACTGATTTTCATTAGCGCCATTTTCGTGAACAACATCGTGTTGTCACAGTTTTTGGGCATCTGTCCGTTCCTTGGCGTATCTAAGAAGATTGACACCTCGCTGGGTATGTCGGCAGCTGTCGCCTTTGTGCTGACACTTGCCACCATCGTCACCTGGCTCGTTCAGAAATATGTGCTCGATGCCTTCGGCTTGCAGTATCTGCAGACCATCGCCTTCATCCTCGTCATTGCCTCACTGGTGCAGATGGTGGAGATCGTTTTGAAAAAGGTATCACCTGCGCTCTATCAGGCTCTGGGTATCTTCCTGCCGCTGATTACCACCAACTGTGCTGTACTGGGTGTGGCTATCCTGGTGATTCAAAAAGACTTTAATTTGTTACAGTCTGTGGTCTATGCCTTCTCTACAGCTATCGGATTTGGACTGGCACTGACAGTCTTTGCCGGTATGCGTGAGCAGCTGGAGCTGGTGAAGATCCCCAAGGGCATGCAAGGTATGGCGATTGTGATGCTCTCCGCCGGTCTGCTCTCACTCGCCTTCATGGGCTTCTCTGGTGTAGATGGTGGTCTGAAAGTTCTCTTCGGCCTCGATTAAACAAAACAAGAAGATACGTTTCTCACCAGAACTTGCTACATTTAATTCCCGCACTTTTTAGAATTAAATGTAGCAAGTTCCGGAATTAAATCTAAAAAAGCCCCAATATCCGATTTGAAACACACTTCAAAACTATCTATCACTAAAATATTTGTTTTTTTTCCTGAAATATTTGTTAATTAAGAAATATTTCCGTACTTTTGTAGCCATATAGAATGCTTTGGCCAATGACACTGATTATAGTTATATTACTTTTACTGGGCTACCTGGTGATTGCCACTGGACACCTGACGGGTGTGAACAAAGCGGCTATCGCTGTTTTTATCGGCACTGTTGGGTGGGTGGTATATATCTGCTATGGTACTGATTTCGTGATGGCTCACCATGCGGTGGAATACATGGTATTCCTGGCTGGTAATGAGCCGTCGAGCGATGCAGTTAAATACTTCATTTATAATGAGGTATTTCTTTATTATGTAGGGCGTGCGGCCAGTATCGTGATGTTCCTTCTCGCCACGATGAGTATCATTGAGATCCTGAACAATAACGGCTGCTTCGACTTTATCTCGAAGTGGATCAAAACCAGAAACTCCAAACGTCTGCTATGGACGATCACCCTTGCCACATTTATCATCTCTGCAAACCTCGACAACCTGACAACGACATTGACGATGTTAGTGATCATGCGTCAGATTGTTCAGAACCGACGCCAAAGGATGCTGGTTGGTTCTGCCATCGTGATTGCTGCCAACTGTGGTGGTTGCTTTACGGTAATTGGTGATCCTACCGGCTTGTTGCTCTGGGGATCAGGAGCCATATCAGCTACTCATTTTTCTTCATTTATGGCACTCCCGGCTATATTGGCTTGGATCATCCCGACGGCTATGATCAGTAGGCAACTGCCAGACAGGCTCGATACACAATGGAGTCCGATGCCATATCGTGGTGACGACACGAATCTGAGTCCTTGGCAGCGCGTGCTGATGCTCTTCGTAGGTATCGGTGGTCTGTGGTTTATTCCTACCTTCCATAACATCACGAAGCTCTCTCCGTTCCTTGGAGCCTTGTGTGTACTCGCTGTACTATGGGTTGTAAATGAGGTGATGAACCGCAATTTGTTGCGTTCCGACCAGATGTCGCAACGCTATATCCCTAAGGCCACGCAATATGGCTCGCTGCAGCAGATCCTCTTCGTAATGGGTATCATGCTGGCTATGGGTGTGGTAACGGAGACGGGTGTCTTCGCTGATGTGGCAGAATGGATTGATGAGAATGTACATAACATCTGGATACTAGGTATTGTGTCTGGCTTATTGAGTGGTCTTGTGGATACATTCACCATTGCCATCAGCGACATCTCGCTATATCCTGTACTGAACAGTGAGCAGCTCTCACTTGTAGTCGATTCAGAGTATATGAGCCAGTTTGCCGTTAACGGTTCTTACTGGAAGGTTGTGGCATTCTCTACAGCTGTGGGCGGCTGTCTGCTTTGCGTTGGTTCCGTCAGTGGCCTGGCGCTGATGAAGATGGAGCACATGCGTGTGGGCTGGTATGTGAAGAACCTGTCGCCGAAGGTGCTGGTAGGCTGGGTGATAGGTATGGCCGTGCTCATGGTAGAAATAGCAATGTATAACTAAACTTTATATATTAATAAGGTATTATGGCTAAGATTAAGACAATTGGAATCCTCACCTCAGGAGGTGATGCTCCAGGCATGAATGCCGCAATTCGTGCCGTAACCCGTGCAGGTATCTACAACGGTTTTAAAATCAAGGGAATCTATCGTGGCTACGAAGGTTTGATCCACGATGAAGTGAAGGAGTTTACTACTGAGAACGTCTCAGGTATCATCACTCGAGGTGGTACAATCCTGAAGACAGCTCGCTCAAAGGATTTCATGACACCAGAGGGTATGCAGAAGGCATATGAGACCGTTCAGAAAGAGGAGATCGACGCCCTGATCGTGATCGGTGGTAACGGCTCGCTGACGGGTGCATGGAAATTTGGCGTGGAGTACGACTACCCAGTCATCGGACTTCCTGGAACCATCGACAATGATCTCTATGGTACAGATGATACCATTGGCTACGATACGACGATGAACACCATCATGGAGTGCGTTGACAGAATCCGTGATACGGCGAATTCTCACGAGCGTATCTTCTTTGTCGAGGTGATGGGTCGTGATGCAGGCTTCCTGGCACAAAACTGTGCGATTGCCTGTGGTGCAGAGGCTGCCATCGTTCCTGAAGAAACAACAGATGTTGACCAGTTGGCACAGTTTATGGGCCGTGGTATCCGTAAGTCTAAGAAGTCCTGTATCGTTATCGTGTCAGAGAGTCCAAAGTGTGGCGCCCTCTACTATGCTGATCGTGTAAAGCATGAGTTCCCAGAGTTCGATGTACGTGTGTCTATCCTGGGTCACCTGCAGCGTGGCGGTTCACCCACAGCCCTTGACCGCATTCTCGCCTCCATCACTGGCGTAGGTGCCATCGAGGCCATCAAACAAGGGCAACGTAATGTCATGGTGGGTGTACGCAATAACGATGTGGTCTATGTGCCCTTCTCGGAGGCTATTCGTACTGACAAGCGCTTCGACAAGCGACTGATCAAGGTGTTGGATGAATTAAGCATATAATGCCGGAGATCAAGAAAATCGTTCTAACGGGAGGTCCGTGTGCCGGAAAGACCACTGCCCTCGTGAAAATCGTCGAGTATTTCTCAGGGATGGGTTACAAGGTGTTTACCATCCCTGAGGTTCCGACGCTTTATAGCACAGGAGGCTGGAACTATCTGACACCAAATCGTCAGCTTTACTATCAGGGAGAGCGTGCGATCCTTGAGACACAATTGGCACTTGAAGACCAGTTCATGGCGCTGGCTGAGGTTTGTACCAAACCAGTACTGATAGTCTGCGATCGTGGTGCAATGGATATTTCCGCTTATATCAAGCCTGAAGAGTGGGAGGAGATTACTGCGATGGCAGGAACTGACTCCACCCGTCTGCGTGATCGCTATAATGCCGTGCTTCACTTGGTTAGTGCCGCTGACGGAGCAGAGCAGTATTACACGACTGCCACCAATGCCACCCGATATGAAAAGGCCGACGAGGAAGGTCTGCGACTGGCTCGTGAGCTGGATAAGAAAGTGATCAACGCTTGGTCTGGCCATTCACATCTGCGTGTGATCAATAACCACGATGACTTTAATGCCAAGTTGGGGCGTGTGATCAAGGAAATTAGTAATGTGCTCGGACTGCCTCAACCTTTGGAGAAGGAACGTCTCTACAAGGTAGAGGTGATTGGAGAGATACCTGGTGCCATCGTGAGCGACATCACCCAGACCTATCTGATGGCAGAGCCTGGATGCGAGGTGCGCCTGCGTCGCCGTCAGTGGAGTGGGGGCAAGGTCGTCAATGTACACCGTTCGAAGAAAGCCATCTCAGAAACTGAGGAAATCGAGACTGAGCGTCGGGTTGACAATAACCTCTACGAGCAGATGCTCCAGCAGGCAGACCCATATCGTCAGACCATCCGCAAACGTCGTCAGAGTTTCATCTGGAAAGGTCAGCATTTTGAAATAGACACTTTCAGTGAGCCCGTGAATGATCTCGTCATACTCCAGTCGAAAGGTGTAGCGGAGCAGGAGAGCGTGAAATTCCCACCGTTCATCAAAGTGCTCGAAGATGTCACAGGAAATAGTCAATATTACAATTATAATATCGCATTACGGAAATAATTGCTGTTATTTTATATAATAAATCTAAAAAAGTTCGCTATTTTCTGAAAAATGACTATCTTTGCAATCAACTCTATATAAAAAAGAGAACTATAAAACAAACAAGTAACTTAAAATATTAACGCTTATGTCACAAATTACTGGACACATTTCCCAGATCATTGGCGCCGTTATCGA
>ONAE01000133.1 GCA_900315695.1 uncultured Prevotella sp.
AGCAGAAGGATGATGATCCTGAGCCAGAACCCGAAGAGGAAGAAAAGGAAGACGAGGAAGATGAAGAACCCGATCAGCTGCAGATGCAGGTATATAAAAACTTTGGCGATACGCTACTTGTTGGTGATAAAGGTCAGCAGGTAAATGCCCTTATTGTCCGCAAGCCAAAGAAGGGTCCTGAATATGTGGATGAGAATCTGACTCGCCAGATTCAGATTATGAGTGGAGACGAATATCTGCACGTAGAGATGGGCGATATAGAAAACGGTTGGAAGACTGCCTACGTATGGGCACCGGAAGCAGAGAACCCGCCTCAGGAGGGTATCGTGAAGTTCGTGTTGGCCAACGAAGGCGCCAGCTATACCAACCGCCTGCACTTTAAGGTAACAAAGGGCGAAATCCTCTTTTTCCAAGAGAACTTGACGCTACCGGCATGCTACGGTCCTAAAGCTGAACTACCGTTCTTAGTTAATGGCATTGAAAAAGAGAAGGCCAAGATAACTGCAGCTATCCTTGATATAGAGAATAAACCTACCAACGACTACCGCATAGATGTGAAATGGGACGAAAAGAAACATTATTATTTAGCAAACATTAACGACCAACTTCAGGATAAAGAAAAAGACAAAGGTGTGCCTGGCACTTATGCTACATATGCTATCGAGATCGTTGCAGATAATCAGGACGGGGTTATTATTAAAGGATACCTGCCACTATACCGTTACTACATGGGCTTGGTATTGGATATTAATCCCAATGTTGCTTGCTATTTGGAGGAGCAGGATCCCATGCGCCACGAACTGCAGCTTCCAAAGGTAAATCGTGATGGCAAGGAATGCAGGCCAGCAGAGAACCGATGCACATTGAAGCTGTATGACTGGGATGATGAAACCAACGAACTGCTGGTTATTGATCCACGACCTGAGAATATTATTTGGAATGTACGCGATGACGAGGGACTGCTAAAAATCGAACTTGATGAAGGTATGGACATAGATAATTCTGTAGCAGAGCGCCGTCAACGTCTTATCGAATACCAGAAGATGCTGGACGCTTTGGGCTTGCAGCTCCAGCCACGATACAATGAAACTGTTGGTCTGTACTATATGCTCTACTGTCGTACAGGTGTGCTAAATGCGCCAAACCGCTTCGATGTGGAGTTTGAGATCAGTGCATCCTACCAACCCAAAGACCCCAAGAAACCGAAGATACAGAAATTCAAGCGTGTTGTTCACCTACTATCTCAGCCAAAGCGCGAGTTCGCGAGCTACGAAGCAAGAGTGGAAGCAGTAAAACGTGAACGCAAGATAGAAGATAAACTGCGACAATTGGAGGATGATATCTATATGGCAGGATTAAATGATCGCCTGGCTCCCTTATTGTTCTTCATCCGCTTGCAAATAGAATTTTATAAAGAAGAGTACGGTTTCTACGAACGCAATATCAAGGCCATTTACACCACATACCAGCACGTTATGGAAGGCGTTGGACAGGAGGCAATGGAGCGTGCTGAGGCCTGTGACGACCTGGAGCAGATGACATACGAATGGTTGGAGAGTGCTCACCAAACGATAGAAGACATGCCCCTTGCAGTACGCATTGGCATAGGTTTCGCAACACTGGGCAGTTCAGAGGCTGCTTTCATGTGTATTGAGGTTCCATACAGCATGAAGAAATATGTTGATGCGGGTGGAAATAGTGTTTACGAGATGTTTACAGTTGGTGTTACGCCAGTAGTCGAAGCTTATCTTTTCGAGAACGCCTTTAAAGCTGCAGTTTCCGCAGTCAAAATATTCGGAGGGGGAGCCATTAGTGGCGCAAAAGGTTTAGGAAAAATGGCCTGGAATGGCACTATGTCGAGAAAAGCTGTAACGGAGTTTGGCATGAAACTTGGTAAAGGCATGTATAACGAAGTAAGCACAGGACTGAAGGCTTGGACAAAAACACAGTTTGGCTGGCAGGTAGGCATGGCAGAAAAGGCTGCAAGGAAATCGGCATTAAGGCTGCTAGAAGAAGGCAAGCAAATAGCTAAGGGGAGCCGCTTCAATGCTGCCGAATTATATGGCAAGAATCGTGCTACCCGCAATATACAAGACCTGATGGCGGCAGTAGAGCTATACGACAGTTGTCCTTCGGTTGAGAATTTCTTGTTGCGTAACAGGATGATTAAAGCATGTCAGGGCGACAAGCGCACCATGTTTATGCTCAAGAATACAGAACAGCTCCTTGCCAATCAAAATAATAAGGCGATAGGCAATCTGCTTATTAACAACACACGAATGCAGTTCAACAAAACACTTAAAGGTGTCTATTCACAAGCCGGTAAAGAGTCTATCAAGGAACTTGCTAAAGAAACGGGCATTAACCCCGCCATGATCAGAATCAAGAATGCCACGTCATCGAACATTGACGATCTATTGTCAGGAAAGACCGTGACTTTCGATAACGACATTACTTTCTATTATATAGACAAAAACGGTGTGACGAGGTATTTCGACCAAAAGCTGACGGAAAAAATATACAACATGAAATTCCGCGAAGCATTAAATGCTATAACACTACCTAAGAATGCCGCTGGTATTGGTATCAAACCTACAGCTGCACAGCTTCTGAAAACTCAAGAACTGGCAGACCGTTTGGCCAAGCACATGGATCAGACAGTAATTGAGGACATTCTGAAACATCATGAGAGTTATGGCGTGGATCTGGAGAAAATGATTGTTAAGGCACTGCATGGCGAAGGACTAAGTAATCCTAAGAAGGTGGCCGATGCTGTATTGCACAAGGGTTTAGACCGTTTCAATTATGCTGCAAAACTTATTAATGCAGCTGATGAAATCACAGATAAGATACTCAAAAACGAGCTGAAGGCTACAGCTATTGGTGAGATTATGGAGGGCTGTCGCCAACAAGTAAAAGTCTTCAAACTGATAGAGTCACGTGATGTGATGCGCAACTTCACAAGTAAGATTCCCACTAAGCTACGCGAGGCAATAGCCGTTATGGAAGAGATGACATCTAGAGGCAATGCATCGCTCGGTGAGGTGGAATATGCTCTGCAGAAATTAGGCTATAATTCGTTTGAGAGCGTCACCAAAGCTGTATCAGACTTAGTCATAAAAGTAGGATAGTATAAAATAGCATAATATGAGCGAAGATATTAAAAATGGTGTTCAGTTATGTCCAGATGGCAAGTACCGTTGGGCTTATGAGGTCGATATGTATCGGAACCCAACTATCTTTTATGTGATAGCAAACATGTTTCTGATCTGCTATCTGGTATGCGTTGTGCTTTTCACGGTGATAAACCTTTGTTTAGATGAGGAGGTGCTATCATCCATACTGGTGTTGACTGGCGTTTTTTTGTTTCTCTTCCTGATCACCATTCCAGCTTATCTGGTGATTGCAGCCATCATGGGAGGCACCTATGCCGCCCTATTTGTGATGGACGAAAATGGTATTGAGCACCATCAGATGCCCAAGAAAGTGAAAAAGCTGCAGCTGATCAATACCATTGGCGGTTGGATAGGAGCAGCCAAGGGTGATGTGAGCATGGTGGGACTATCCCTTTTCTCTTCTGGCGTACAGGTCACCAAGACAGACTTCAAGAACGTTCATTCAGTAAAGACTGCCCCTCGTCGCAATCTTATCAAACTCACTGAGGCATGGTACAGTTGGAACCACATCTATGTGGACGAAGAGGATTATGACTGGGTTTGTAAATACATCAAAGATCACTGCCCGATGGCGTCATAATCCGTAGCAGTTCTGAAGTAGGTCTGTTGCGTGACCTGACTGCCACGAGTGACATAGATACTATCAGCACCAGGAAAGACATAGAGCAGCCTTCCTTCCCATCGAGCTTCCTTATTATGTGCCGTTCCCTCCAAACTGTCAACCGGCATGCCCCAATGGTCCTCTCGCATGGCAATGGTAACTGTCATGGTTGAGTCACTCTGCAGGAACACCATGCTACTACCTGTTAAGGAGGAGACATAAAGTTGACCAGCTTTAGGCAACGTATTATTATCTGTCAGCGGCAGATGAATATCGCAACCTGCCCCTCGCAATTTGTCAGCAAAATCGGGCGTCATCTCAGCCAGTTGGTCTGCAGTCATCTTCTGACCCTCTTCGCTGTTCAGGAGCGTTTCCAATTCATTCTGTGCATTGACATACGACGGATGACAAGCAATCAGCATCATACTCATTGCTACTGTTGCCAGTATAGTTGTTATTAGTTTTTTAGTATCTATCATCATTTTATCTTTTGACTAGCTTATATACCTATGGATGTATGGAATACGTCTGTTTCACCCGCTGCAGAAACCCGAATAGTACGGCCATCATCAAGCACCACCATGTGATATGACACAAACTCGTTCTTCTTATTATAGATGGAGTAGGCACTATGACCGAACGACTTGACGATGCAATCCTCCACTACACCTACACCTTCGCCATAGGTATGTCGAGCTGTACCATTGATGGTGCCGTCAGAATGGGTTTGCATCTGGAAAACCCATTTCTGGGCACTAATATCGAGATATTCTTTGCCATTAGGGGGCAACACGTTCTTATCGATGCATTTCACCTTTTTATCCCACGACCCGTCTATTCCAGCATAGAAGCCATCGTGGGCATAATTATTCTTCATGCGGCATCCACTGACATCTACATAATAATACTTATCACCATCCTTTATCCATCTACTATGGGCATAGGTGCCACTGGGATAGATATAGACTATCTCTCCAGATTGAAGCGTCTCCCATTTCCCTTTGTCCGATCCTGCTGTAATGGCATATCGGGCAGGGGTATAGCTGGGATCAGTACTGCTGACAGCCTCAGAGAAACTTTCAGCAGTCTGGAATATAACATCTATGCCCTTGCTTTTTAAGCGTACCTTTTCGGCACCAGGATAGATGTAGATTTCAGCTTCTGGAGTCATCCCATCTGACTTAAAAAGAGTATAGTACCCTTTACCTGAGGGAGTAATCTTCACGATATCATGATCCTTTTTATCATCTGTTGAGAAATAGATGAAATAGACAGGTTTGGAACTACTCTCACTTTTGGTAAAGCCAATCTTAGTATTAAGCTCTCTGTTGATATACTCCTTTCCGATAGGGAGTTCTTCTTCACCAACCTCTTCTGAATCTTCAACATCGTCTTCTGAAACTTCACTATCCTTAGATAATGATACACCAGATATACCTTTTATATTAATGGTGTCCTCTGGCGTTTCGATGCTATTTAAGATGCTTCTGCCTTCTTTTTCGTCATCATGGTACATCAGGTAGGCTATACCCCCACAGACAAGAAGGATAACCAGCAGAATCAAGCACCCCTTGAGCATGCACCCCCTCGACAAAGCCCCAGGAGTGCTATTACGCTCAACGTACTTATTCTCTGGTTTGGGCTCTGACGAATGTGAGGCGGGACGAGGC
>ONAE01000030.1 GCA_900315695.1 uncultured Prevotella sp.
GGCGGGCAGAAGTTTTGGAACACGATGACCTACGACGATCCTCGTAGCGCCACAGGCAAGACGGATGTGACCTTTACTAAGCCCATCTTCTTCTTCGACATCTACAACACCTTCCGCTTTAAGCACAGCTGGCAGTTGGAGGCCAATGCCAACATCCAGACAAAGGGTGATGTACTGAACTTCCGTATTCTCTCACCTTCGTATAATGTCAGTTTTGTGGTACAGAAGTGCTGGTTGAAGAATGATGCCCTGTGCCTACGTGCCAGCATCAGTGATGTGTTCCAGCGTAGCGTACAGGATATGGCTCATGATTGTGGTTTCTTCTACACTGTGCAGAAAACACGAAGCCGTAGCCACCGAGGTGCTGGTAAAGCCGAGCAGCAGCGAATGGGTAACAATTAGCCATTCATCACATTTTTACACCGTATATCCCAAATATTTGGTGTATTCCGCAACTTTATGTAATTTTGTAGCGTCAAACAGATATCACATTAATCAATAATAGACAATGAAGAAAGCATTAAAAATCGCGCTGTTCAGCGTTCTGGGGTTACTTGTCGTAGCCGGCGTGTTAGTTTGGATGGAGTTTGGTTCGCTGATAAAGGGAGCCATGTCGTGTGAGAAACTCGACGAAGGTATGTATTACATGGAGTACGAGGGCGACGACGGCTTTGACGAACTGATGAAACGTGGCGGCTGCGCGAATATCAACGTTCTGGCCAATTATATCACAGACTTCTTGTCAAAAGGGCATTTCAAGACTGCCGAGATTGACTGCCCGCTTATGCCGGTAGGCTGTTCTACGTTGACTGTTAGCACTCCTGATGGTGGCGTCTTGATGGCCCGCAACTTCGATTTCCCTTATGGCACAGCTTTGATTCTGCATACGACCCCCGACGATGGCTACGAATCTATCACAACCTTCTCAACCGACTTCTTTGGCTTCGGTGAGAATTATAAGCCAGAAGGTTTCCAGAACCAGTTCATGGCGTTGGCAAGCTTGTTCATGGCATTGGACGGTATCAATGAGAAAGGTCTTGCTATTGCTGTACTTGATGCAGGCGACAAGGTAGTGACAAAGCAGGATACCTCAAAGCCTGACCTTACCACCACTTCAGCCGTACAATACCTACTTAAAAATGCGGCCAATGTAAAAGAAGCCCTTGAGTTGCTTCGCGGTATCGACATGAACTCTGACCCAGGTTCTGCCTATCATCTCTCAATGGCTGATGCTACGGGCAGAAGTGTGGCTGTGGAATATGTAGATAATAAGATGGTGGTAACAGACTCGCCCTTTGTGACGAACCACTATCTGTGCAAAGAGAAGTTTGAAGTGGGACTCCATGAGGGAGACCATCGTCACGAGAAACTGATGGAGCAATACGACAAGACTGGCGGTGTGATGAATGAAGAGCATCTGACAAAGGCTATCGCGTCGGTAACACAGCTTCCAGAGAAGGGTGCCATCGTAGGTGGTACTCTATGGACAATGGTGATGGATCTGAAGCATCCATCCGTCACTTACTATTCCCGTCGGCATTTTGACAAGCCGCTCCATTTCACATTATCACGGACTAATTAATGAGACGCCTTTTATATCTGGACAATCTGAAGGTGTGCCTGACGGTGCTGGTGATATTCCACCATGCCGGTCAGGCATACGGTGATGGTGGAGCCTGGGCCTATACGCCCAGTAATCCAGCTGAGGTGATGCCTTGGATATGGCATTTCTTCTCAGTAAATGCCGCCTTCTTCATGGGACTGTTCTTTCTCATCTCCGGTTATTTTGTTCCAGCGAGCTACGATAAACAGGGAGCCTCGGTATTTGTCCAAAAGAAACTGATACGCTTGGGCATCCCCTTATTAATAATAGGTGGGTTGATATCGATGCTGTCAGGTAAATTCGAGATTGGCCACATGTGGTATGTTGAAAGTCTGCTTGTGTTCTGTCTTCTCTATGCTTTGACACGCCAGTTCTGTAAGCCTGCTACCGACTCTTGCTCAACCAGACCTACCATCATTGGTTTGTTGATATTTGGTGGCGTCATGGGGGTTGGCAATTATCTGATCCGTTTGGTTAGTCCGCAGGATCATTGGATATGGCCCTTTGGCATCATCCCCTTGCCAATGGAACCGGCTCATTATCTGCAATACGTGATGATGTTCGTTGTCGGCATTCTTGCCAGTCGCTTTCATTGGTTAGTCAAGATGAGCAATACCACTGGAGCCCTGTCGCTTTTGATAGGATGCTTGTTAGCATTAGGCATCTATCTGCGCGATGGCGGTGAGTGGAACAACTTTGTAGCTCAGTGGTTCGGTATCTACGAGTCTTTACTTTGCGTATTCATTAGTTTCGGACTACTGTGGCTGTTTCGTGAGTATGGAAATTGGAGCAACAAATTCTGGCAGTGGTGTACCGCTCAGGCTTATGGAGCCTACATCTTCCATCTATTACTGATGATAGCTTTGCAGAATGCGGTTGATGGTATCTGGATGGGAGCCTTCGGCAAGTTCATGTTCATCGGAGTCGCCACCACCATAGCATCCTTCGGCCTCACCTGGTTGCTGCGGATGATTCCCGGCGTAAAGAAGGTATTATAACTAAAAGATATAAAGATGACGAAATTAGAAAATAATGCCTATTTTTGCAAAAAAAAGCTCACAATGTATGTAGTTTGCTAAATTATTCTTATCTTTGCAACGTTAACAATCAAATTTAACGTAAACAATATGGAAACAACAAAGAAAAAAAGGACTCGTGATGAGGTTCGCGCTGCTTTCCGCGAGTACCTAAAAGACAAGAAAAAGCGCATGGAAGAGAAACAGAATGAACTTGAAGAAATTCATCGAATGCGAATGTCGGGGATGACGATGGAAGAGATCTTTGTATAGTCATCCTCTTAAATCTTATTACTATGAACGCGCTCAGATTAAAAATCATTAATCTGCATGCACCTTATAAGGTGTGGCAGAAATCAGGAAAGCCCGATCATTATTATTTTGTAAGTGACTCTAGTGTCGAATTCAACATCGACTTCATGTTGAATGAAGCCTTTGTACCAAGTGGGGCATCTCGTCTTTCACAGGCTATAGAAGAATTCAGTGAGACTATCTCATTGCTGTTCGATGTTGAGGAACCCAAGTGATACGTAAAGGATAAACCAACCAAAAGGTAACGAATTGAATAGCGATTCGTTACCTTTTGAGACCATTTTTGCTCGAAATTAGGAAATAATGCAGTAAATAGCAATGGGGTCTATATGGATCTCATCACCGAAGTGTATGATAAATGCTTATCAAAGAGCCAGAGAGTCACAGCGCAGGCCTCCCGAATCTTCTTTTCGTCCGAACTCATAGAGAACTCACAGAGTGTCTGACACTTCGTGAGCATATCCAAAAAGAATGAATCCTGAACGTAAAGATATGAAATAACGGCAATCTATTTCTATGGTCTTTTGTTTTTATGATTTATTTGCATATTTTTCCGTATAATCATTTGCTCAAATCGTTTTATTTCATTAAATTTGCGTCGTTCAACTTGGTTAAACATGAAGCATGTATAGTTGAAAATGATAATGATAGTTTTGTAGGTCAGATTGGATTTATAACGTCGAACAGATTTTCCTATTGTAACTGGCAACAACATTATTTTTCACTCTTATAATTCATTTTGTATTATGTATGCAATTAAAGATTTAGCCCTTCTAGTTTGGGCAAAAGGAAAAGATGTTCCTGGTAGGGACAGAAGTGTTTGGCGTTTTGATGATTGTTATGCTCTTATTCGTTTCAACGATTATGGCAAGCAATCTGAATATGGTTGGGAAATAGACCATATTATTCCAAAGGCCAAAGGTGGTAGTGATGACATTTCTAATCTGCAACCTCTGCAATGGGAGAACAATCGTGCAAAAAGCGATGGTGAAGAAGTTCCTAAGGTTGTTGCTTATCATGGCCGAAATGTCAAGGCGCAACCAGATTTAATGCTTGAATAAGATTATACATAGAAGGATGGACTCCATCCTTCTATGTAAATGTTTTAAAAGCGATCACTGTCTATACAACTTTATCAGTGAAATAAAAGATTGTATTTTATACGGAAAATGGCCTTGACATAGTTCAACTTACACTACCATTTTATACAAATCTCTATTGTTTCCTTTGGAAATGCCTTTCTCTATTTTCATTCTTGTGCTTGAACACTAATTCATCAGAACTTATATTAATGACTTCGTATGTATCGCTCAAATATCTTCCTTCGTCATTAGACCAAAACGTTTTTACTAAGGTTTTCCCTTTAAACATTTCCCACGTCCCATTAGTTCTATAATCTCTATGATCGCCTGGAAATTTGGTAATAGATTCCCATGTACCATCTGACTTGAATATTTCTATATCCGTTCCTCCACGAACTTCTCTTTGCCACTCACCAACAATCTTGTTACTAGGGAGATTTGAATACCATATATATACAACTATAGCACATAGAATAAAAAAAAGAGTATATGACACCAATTTCTTGTTTGAAGTATAGAATCTCTTTGCTGGCTCAATAATGTTAGTGGTTTCCTCATTACCTTGTGATTTGCCACAATGATTACAGAACTTTGAATCACCTGCTATTTCTTTTCCACAATGCTTACAATACATAATTGTGACTTTTATTGATTTAATCTTTTACAAATTGCTTCGTGTTGCATTTATTCAATGTCTTCTACCCACATCGCTTACAATATGGTAATCGAAATTTTTCACTCCGCCATCCAACGTTTCTAAAGTTGTTTCACCCCTTGCTCTTGTTTGATGCGAACTGACGTGGATGCGATAATAACCGTTGGGAACAGTTACTGAATTATATCCATATCCAGGAACCTTAAATTCGCCAGTAGCAAAAGTTCCAGTATAGTGTACATTCAAGTCTGCATTGGCTGAACTCCTCACAGAAATAGTTGTAGTACCACAATAATTTTGCGTTATCTTGAATGGAGGCTTGTTCTGAGAGTAATCAGCATATGAGTGGTCTAGGATAATTTTTCGAGCATTACATTCATAAATGCCATGTGGAAATCTTGATAAATACTCATGTGACATAGCCAAAGAATCCATAACTAATACGCGTTGCCAAGCAGCATTATCGTCAGACCATTTAGCGAACTCTCGCTCTTTCAAATTATTATTAGCGTACTTCAGAAAGAATTTACCAGCAACTATTCCTGAAAAGGACAGCCAACTTTCCTTTGTGTTGATTCTTTCTGCCTCATTGTACATCTGCTCCATTTTGTTATTAAGTTGCTCCTTAACATCTTGGACGAAAGCGATATACTCATCTCCATAGTCAGACAGAAATTCATATTCTCCATTGAAATCATGGCTATAGAATTTGTCGAATATCTCAACAATATACTCGTTCTTGTCTTCTTCAGAAAGCCCGCCAAAACGCCATTTGACTTTTTCTTTATCACCATTCGAAAAGCTCTCTGTAAAGTTTTTGCTTCGTTTGAGTGAATCGGCATAGTCGCGGATGAAATAGCCGCCACAGCCAAATACTAAACCAGCGACGGCTGCCA
Source organism: uncultured Prevotella sp. (assembly GCA_900315695.1). Lineage (GTDB taxonomy): Bacteria > Bacteroidota > Bacteroidia > Bacteroidales > Bacteroidaceae > Prevotella. Next base: position 5,565 of record ONAE01000030.1, read on the forward strand.
TTAAGCCAACTTTTATTCCACCACCATCCTTGTTGTCATTTGACATGAAACCTAATAGAGTAGCAAAAGCCGCGATTCCAGCGATAATATAAAAAATGACCCCAATAAAGTTTAAAAGACCTATAACGAAACCCATTTTAATGTCCTCCGCTAATTATCCAATATAAAAAAATAATGAAAGCGTCTATAATCAAGAACCAAAGACAAAACTTTCCACATCCATCACCATTCTCTACCTTGTAAACCCGCCCGCTAACGTGTTGAGGGGTGATGCTTCCGATGTAATCGACAGTCTTTGAGATGTTCCTTGATGTCTTTGACTCCTTTAGCTTTGCTTGAAGTTCTGCCATCCGATACTTGCAGATTTTGTACTCCAAATAAAGCGTACTGCAATTGTAATTATCGCTATCGAAGTAATTTTCGATGAGGATTCGCTCATATTGCTGCCTATGGTAGTTTTCCACAACAGAGTCACTACCAAAAGAGTTGCCACTTCGTTTTTCTTTCTCGCTCGGATTCAGCTTAAAGTAATTATCCAGGGCTTCAAATCTGGATTTTACGCTTTCAAGCTCTTTCGCATATTGTTCTTGTTCTGCTTCGTATGACATATATTTGTTGTATTTAAAATGAAACGGCGCGGTACTGATTCCGCATCGGTTCTAGAGGCATCGCCAAACGCCGTTCTCCCAGATACAAGTTTCAGCCCGCGCCTACTGCGCGAGCATCAACTCTTTTCTTCCTGGGAGATATTTTGGCGAAATTTCTAGAACCAGAATCAAAAAGTCAACGCTTCCTTATGTTGTTCTATGTCTGTCGGTCTATCCGCTCATGTTGTTGTTTATTTCAATATATTTTATCTCGCAATCGTCCTTACCTTCGAGGGCTTGATGATCTGAGCACCTAGCAGAAGGCGGTAGTCCTTATAGTTGTTGGTGATGATAACACGGCATTTCTGCTTCCGTGCCAGCACGAACTGCATATTGTCTTCGATGTCGGCACCGGTCTCTGTAAGTGCCTTGTCGATGTCCTTCACCGTGAAACTTACAATGGTGAAACGGTGTTGTAGGTCGCGTACTATATCGCGTATCTCATCGTTAGTCTTGCGTTTCTGATAGACAGAAATAAGCTGTGCTACGCTGAGTGTCGAAATGTAGAGCCGCTTGCCTACGATGGAGTAGAGATAGTGTAGGCAGTCGCTGTCGGTTTGGAAGCGGGCATCACCACTATAGGCCCCTATCAGTACATTGGTGTCCACGAATATATGATTAGGATTGTATGTCTTGACCTGTCGTGTCATAACCGTCGTTTAGAATACCAGATGCGGGAATTGCTTTTTCTCATCGGCGGAGAGCAGGTCGAGGTTGCCTGCCATCCACATGCCTACTTGTGCATCTACGAGATCCTTGTACTTCAGCCCTGTCTTCTCAAGGAGCAGTTGTAGAACGGCCTTGCGCTCCTTCTCTACTTGTTTCTGTTTCTCGCTCATAACCTTTAATTTTTTATGATTTACGCTGCAAAGATACAAATCTTTTTTCAATTATCCTCCACTTTCCCCGTTAAAGTATCTTTATTTTCTATGCCGCCTGTCCGATGTCGTACAGGAACTTGTGGGCGATGTTAAGGGGCTCGTCACAATGATATATAAAAGGAAACAGGGGAAAGGGTTAGTTCTAGCAGGGGAAAGGGTTAGTTCTAGCAGGGAGAGATATAGGATAGCGCTCGTTGTAAGGGGCCGCCCTTATGAATTGGGGCGGGCGCCCTTATATCTTCGAGCACCCGCCCTTTTATATGGGAGCGGTCGGCCGAAACCGATTTTTATTCCTTTGAGGTATCCTGTTTAGGGAAGTAGAGCCAGCGGCGACTTTCACGCACCTTCCACAGACGTGGATGATCACCTTTGCAGAGACTGTCGAGGTAACTCTTGGCAGAGTCGCGCTTCAGTCCGCTGAAGATCATAAACTCAGGAATGGTTGCGTAGCCCAGTTTCATGCAGCGTCTCAGTGCCTCGTCCATTGCTTTCTGATCATACATCTGACTGTTGCCTACCTGAGCCTGACTCTTGCGGTAGCCCTCTCTGTTGCGGCCTCCCTCCTTGATAAATTCCTTGGAAGGGATAAACTCTACGCCTGCATAGACGACATCCCTGCCATGAATCGTCTTGGGATCGGTATGCTCACCCAACAGTTTCAATTTAGGTGCAAACGAGCCGATAGGTGTTTCCACGCGGTAGCCGTCTGACAGCCAGAGGCCTACAACATCCATCACCACGTCGAAAGCCATCTTCAGTTCTCCTGGACGAAGGTTGCGATACTTGTTGCAGAAGGTCTCCAAGTCCTTGAAACTTTTCTTCCGTCCCTTTGCAGGGCGCACATATAGCAGCGGCTTGCCATCCTCGCCTTTAGTGGGGCGGGGGTGAATCTCAAATTCTATTCCGTTAGTCTTACGAGGCATAATTTCTTTTATCGTTTTTGAGGTGCAAAGATACAAATTTTCTGTGATATTGGCGCGCCATTCGTCACAAAACCATGCAGATTGTCCCAGAAATTTGGCGAGTTGCTCAATTTTATGTAATTTTGTAGCGTCAAACAGACATCATCAAGATGAAACAAGAGATTAATCCAAAAGAGACAAAGCGAGCCATAGCCTTTGAGTTGTGGATAAAGTCACCCATGCCGATGGTGACGCTTACGAAGACCTTTGATGTGACACGGCTCAGTAAGGTAAGTCGGCGACGCGGCATGAAATTCAATATGCTGCTCTGCTGGTGTATCGGCAAGGCAGCGTCAGGGATAGAGGAGTTCTATATGTTGCCCCACAATGGCAAACTGTACAAATACGACCGTATGGCTATCAACGTGATAGCTGACAATATCCAGGGCGGACTCAGTTTCTGTGACGTTGCCTTCAGTGACGATCTGGAGACGTTTAATGCCAATTACCTGCATCTGACAGAAACTATCACCCATACCTGTCAGGATATGTTAGACGATGAGGCTGTGATTGTAGGCACATCGGCACTGACAGGTACGGAACTCGACAGCATTGTCAACCAGTACAGCGGCATCTTCACCAATCCCTTCCTCGCATGGGGCAGATATCGTAAGGGCTGGTTGAAGACCACACTCCCCATCTCGTTCCAGTTCCATCATGCACAGATGGATGGCTCTCACGCCGCCCGATTTCTGGAAGAACTGCAGAAAACAATCAATTCAATAGCATAATGTATCAAACTAGCAATCTCCCCAACACACGAATCGATGTGGCTGATGCACTGAGAGGCATCGCTGTAGCAGGCATCATCCTGTATCACTCCGTAGAGCACTTTAACATCTTCACGCAGGAACCGATAGTACATCCTTTGCCTTCAGACCAGACAGTAGCTGATGTGCTGGCTTGGTTGCTTAGTGGCAAGATGTACGGCATCTTCGCGATGCTTTTCGGACTGAGTTTCTTCATCATGAACGACAATCAGCAGCAGAAAGGCATGAATTTCTCCTTACGCTTCGCCTGGCGTATGTGCCTGCTGTTTGGCTTTGGCATCATCAACGTGGCCTTCTACGATGGCGATATCCTGATGCTCTATGCCTGTTATGGCTTGTTACTCATCCCCATCAGTTACCTGTCGTCGAAGTGGGTATGGGGCATTATTGCCTTGTTGGCGATCCAACCCGTAGAGTTGTATTGCCTGCTGACAGGCACCACGATTGATTTCTCAAGATTCTGGGAAGTATCAGGCTATATCAACAGCGCTCATGAACATGGTACATTCTGGGAAAACACCCTCACCAACCTGCGATACGGATTTGAGGTGAATTTCCGTTTCAATATTTTCAGCGGACGACTAACGCAGTTACTCTGCCTCTTCATCCTCGGCATGCAGTTGGGACGGCAGAGGCTGTTCTATAACGAGGGACATCATCTGAAGATATGGCACAGCATTCTCATTTGCTCAGCCTTCTTCGTCATTGCATTGAGTTTTGTGGATTTCGGTGAACTTGACTCATGGCTGAAGCCCATCTACAACCTCATTATCCTGCTGATGATCGTCTCAGCGGTAGTTTCTGCCTGGTATGCTTTCGGGGGAGTTCGTCGGGTGCTTCACCATCTCTGTATCTTTGGCCGGATGAGTCTTACCAACTATCTGCTGCAGTCTGTCATCGGCTGCGCCATCTTCTGCGGCTATGGTCTTGCCTGCTATCACCTTTTAGGTATTACCTATGCCGTTATGGTTGGATGTGGAATGGTTGTTTGTCAGTATCTGTTTGCACGTTATTGGTTTGCCAGTCATTCTCGCGGTCCGTTAGAAGGTCTTTGGAGAAAACTGACATGGATTTAAACATTATGAGGACGATATTACAGTATCATTTCCATCGTTGTCTTTTGTATCTTCATGCCCATATTCCTGTAGAAGCTTAGTGCAGGATCGTTACCCTCCCATACATTCAGGGTAATGTTGTTGCAGCCGATAGATTTTGCATAGTCTCGGACATACTCATACAAAGCAGTACCTACGTGTTTGCCACGAGCCTCTTCATCTACGCAGATGTCATCAATATACAGCGTCTTGATGTTCTGGAGCAACTTGTCATCCTTCACCTCCGTAATCATACAAAAGGCATGACCTATGACTTGTCCGTCATCGAAAACGAACACAGGTTTGCTTTCATCTCCGAGCAGTGCTTCAAGTTCCTGCTCATTATACTTTGTTGTGTTGGGCTTGAATAAATCAGGGCGTATGACATGATGCACCATGTCAACTTGATGCAGCAACGCTATGATAGCCTGAATGTCTCTTTTAACAGCTTTTCTTATCATGATCAAGCCCTTCCCTTGAATGTGTAACCGATACCTTCAACCGCTGTTCGGATGGCCTCTTCGGTAGTGGGGCCTTTGATGGTGAGAGTGTTGGCAGAGGCACTGGCCTTGGCTTTCTCTACGCCGGGAAGATCTTCGACGGCATGGACAACGGCAGCCTCGCAATGACTGCAATGCATGTCCTCAACGCGATAGACGGTCACATCGGGATCTAACTGTTTGTTGGTAGTAAACTTACTAAAGAACTTCATCATAAGAGCAAATATAATTAATAATGTTAATACTGTGGCGCAAACTATTTTAAATGGGTTCGGCAGAGCAGATGTACTCATGCAGCAAGCTTCCTGAATGGTAGTGTTGAAGTCTAATCCCGTAGCATTGAGCAACAGTCCGAATAGAATAGCAAAACCTACGATAGTCATCAGATAAATCGATGTGAAACGCCGTCCCATTGACTTGTGAACCACTAGGATGGAAGCGAGATTAACGGCAGGCCCGGCCATAAGCATTACCAGTGCCGCACCAGGCGAAAGTCCCTTCATCATCAATGCAGCCGCTACGGGGATGCTACCTGTCGAACAGATATACATCGGTACGGCGATGACCAGTATGACCAGCATCTGCAGCAATGGCTGACTGCCGAAACTGAGGAAGAATTCGTCGGGCACAGCCACCTGAATCAATGCTGCTACGACAAGGCCGATAAGCAGTCGAAGACCGATGTCGCGAAGCATGTCATAGAAGGCATATTTCAGCACTCGCCAGATTCTGTTGCCATTTTCCACCTGACATGAGGATGTCGTATCGTCTTTTATATCATTCTCATGAACCAAACGGTTCACCAGCAGTCCGCCGCAAATACCCGTGATGAGTGCTGCCGTAGGACGGATAATTGCAAACCCAAGTCCCATCAGCGAGAACGTGGCAAGGATAGAGTCGATGCCCGTTTGTGGTGTGGCAATCAGGAATGAGGCAATGGCACCCTTAGAAGCCTTCTCGTTTTTCAGACCGATAGCGGTAGGGATTACTCCACATGAACATAATGGCAGGGGTATGCCCAACAGTGCCGCCCATAGCACCGACAACTTGTTGTTCCGCGAAAGATAATTGGCATAGAATTTCTGCGGCACGAAAACGTGCAGCACTCCAGCGATGAGGAATCCCAACAGCAGATAGGGAGCCATCTCACAGACAACATTCAAAAGTGATGTAAAGAAACTCTGCATAATTTTAAACAGCGCCGGCAAAGGTACGAAATAATTATCAAATTTCCGTGTTTTTTGTCCCAGAAATTTGGAAGAAAGGACAGTATGCCTTATCTTTGCAGTCAAAAATGATAACGAGATGGCAGTTATTGTGTGATGTCCTCCCGTTCCCCAACTGTCCTCCCGAGCGAAGTCGAGGAATCAAATTAATCCATCGTACTGAATAATGGCTTGGCGCCAGGCATCAGGGATAGGCATTGACTTGTGTTGGATCAGATCGTAGAATACCATCACAGAGAAACAGCGGCACTTCACCTCCTGGGTATCGGCATCGATGATTTCCTGTTCCAGATGGAAACTCTTATTACCTACTTTTATTACGCGCGTGCGGGCGGCAATATGGTCGCCAGCCTTGATCTGTGAAACGAAATCGGCCTCGATCCTCACCACCACAATCGCTACTTGTTCCCAATCCACACCTTTGCAAACTGTTGCAATATAGTCGGTCTTCGCTGTATCGTAGAACTGGAAATAGACAGTGTTGTTGACGTGGCCAAACTTATCCACGTCATTGAATCGGATCTGTATAGGCAGAACATGCCTGAATCTATTGCTTACTTCTTGTGCCATCGCTGAAAACGTATATAATCAAAAATCGCCTGCAAAGTTAATATAAACTTTGCATTCCAATGCGAATCACGTAAGGAATTATTTCATATCCCTTACGAATCTTGACATAAATTATTCGCTATAGTTGTGATCCACTACAATGACAACTTGCATGTCAGGGACTAAGGGCTGTATCTCATTTGTGAGTTGACTGACAAAGGTTGCATCATCGTGGATGGAAATGTCAGGGACGACATCGACAGAAAGCATATTGTCCTTCTCTGAATAGTAGAATCCATGTACCTGCACAATATCCTGGTGGGCTGCGAGGGTCTGCATCACCTTTGTCTGTAACTCAGCATGACGGTTCTCGCCTGTTGCCACAGCATAGACGCCCACTGTCATGATAATGCCGTGACGCTCTATCATCTGCATGGTGATCTTACGCGTCAGACCGTGAATCTCGTGGGCCGACATGGTGTCATAGACGTTGATATGCAGCGAACCAATCTTTATGTCTGGGCCGTAGTTATGCAGTATCAGGTCGAACACACCATGAACGCCCTCGAAGTCGGAGACCTCTTTGATGATCTGTTTCGTAAGCTCAGCCGAAATACTCGTACCCAGCAGTTCGTTGACAGGTGAAGCCAGCATCTCGATACCAGCCTTGATAATCACAATGGAAATCAGTGCACCAAGAATGCCATCGAGCGAGACACTCCACAGCAGCATAACGCCAGCAGAGATCAGTGTTGCCAATGTGATAACGGCATCAAACAGCGCATCAGAGCCGGAGGCAATCAGCGCGTCGCTTTTCAGTTGCTCGCCCTTACGCTTCACGTACTGTCCGAGAATAAGCTTCACCACAATGGCCACCATGATAACCACGAGTGTAGTTGTGGTGTATGAAGGCTCCGTAGGGTCGAAGATTTTCTTCACTGACTCGATGAGTGAGGTGATACCTGCCGAGAGCACGATGACGGCGATGATGATGGCACTGAAATACTCGATGCGCCCGAAGCCGAAAGGATGCTTCCTGTCAGCCGGGCGCTGCGAGAGTTTAGTACCAACGATGGTGATGACACTCGATAGGGCATCGCTCAGGTTGTTGACGGCATCCATCACGATGGCTACGCTGCTGGCCAAAATACCTACAGCAGCTTTGAATCCCGCCAACAATACATTGGCTATAATACCAATCCAACTGGTACGGATGATTTCTTGACTTCTGTCCATAAAAAGGTTGTTAATAATTTGTCGGCAAAACGCAAGGGCTGTTCAAACTTCTATAAGTCAATCTTTGTCTGATTTCACTTGGAGAAAGGGATGTGCGTACAAAGCACAGGGTAGGGACACCTGGTAACAGGTCGAAATAGTTGTTGTCAAACCAGCAGTCTTCTGCACCATCAATGAAGAGGGCAAGGGCGCGAACAAACTTGTCTGCCTTGAGGGTTATCAGACAACCGCCATCTGCTGCCTCAACACTCACCTCGGGCTTGACAGGTATCAGCCGCAGGTCTTTTTGCAGGCAGAGGAAGCAATTAGCCTGATAGCTCACACCTGAAGATGCTGTAAGTTCCATGCTGACCACCGCATCCTCACGCTGCTGACCTTTCAGCAATTCGGCTAAGGGCTGCTCAAGAATCAAAGTAGATGTATTGGCAGGAATGGCAATGGTCTTGGTAAGTGTGTTTACTATCTGCCCACTGAGGGAATAGACTGTCAGTTTCAACTTGCCCTGCTGTTGACGTAACAGGTCGCTGACAGCATAGACGAGCAAGCTATCACCTTTGGTGATGGCGGAGCATATCAATGGCTCAAATGCGTGGCGCACCATGTAGTGTGCTGCTTTCCAACGACCATAGTAGTCGCGCGTGGCCCACGATGCTACAGACCAACAGTCGTTATGCTGCCATAGTAGCGATCCCATACAATGGGGCATGTTGCGGCGATGTGCCTCGATGGCTGTACGCATCGCATCGCCCTGCAAGAGTTGCGAGGCATAAAGGAACTGGCGGAAATCCTTTGGTTGTCCATATTCGCTGTTGACATACCACTCAATCACCTTATTGGCCTCCACACCGCCACGCTGGTGCCACATCATCAGCGGACTGCTGATATCATGCGTCGTGGTGTCTGGTGCATAGCGGAGTACCGTGCCATACTCTGGGAACGACTGCATGCCATATTCGCTGAAGAAGTGAGCCTTCTCCTGATTATAACTGTTCACAGGCATACGGCGATGCCCCACACCGTAGAAATGGCGGTCGCCATTGATGCCATCGCTGCCACGACCTCTGACAGAGAAGGGTGAGCCGACGGTATAGATGTCGTCAGGAATCTGCTGGTTGACAATCTCTTGCAGTACATCGTAATAGAGACGCTCCTGTTGTTCTCCTACTAACCGGGCCCCCTCGGGATTGCTCTTCTCCATCTTTGCCTTCCATCCCCAGTTGTACCATGCATCCGTACATTCATTCCCGCCGCACCAAATCACAATACTTGGGTGGTTACGCAGACGGCGCACATTGTCGATAGCTTCCTGACGCACGCTTTCCAGCCATTCACCCTCAGCAGGATAGGTGCTACAGGCAAACATGAAATCCTGCCACACCATCAGTCCCATCTCGTCGCAGAGGTCATAGAACAGGTCATCCTCATAGATGCCTCCGCCCCACACGCGAATCATGTTCATATTGGCCAATACGGCATCCTGCAGAGTCTGGCGATGGCGCTCGGGAGTGACGTTCGTCAGGAAATTATCCTGTGGAATATAATTGGTGCCCTTGGCAAACACGGGTACACCGTTGAGCACGAAATAGAACTGACGGTTGCCGTCAGCATCAGGATCCATCACTAGTTTTACAGAGCGCAAGCCAATGCGCTTATCCTGCTGAGAAAGCAGTCTGCCGCCAGCAGTGACCTTTGTAGTGAACGTATATAACTCAGGCTTCCCTAAGCCGTTGCACCACCAGAGCCTTGGGGCCTTGATGAAGAATTCCACAGGAATCGTATTGATGCCTCTGTGCAGCGAGCACTTCCTTGTAGCCACTGTGTGCCCGTTGTTCTTATCGGTGATGGTAATAACAACTTTCTCAATATCCTCATCGGCTTCCACTTCCACGACATCAGTGAGTTGCGCCTTCTTGGCAGTCACTTCTCTCTGACGCAGATGAATGTCGGTAATCCTTGCCTTGCTCCACGACTCCAGATATACACTACGCCAGATGCCGGAGGTAACTAGTCGCGGGCCCCAGTCCCAGCCATAGTGATAGCCGGCCTTACGGGCAAACACACTGAGCTTACGATCCAGCAGTCCACCATTCTCTGACTGGTCGTTGGCGGCCTGGTATAGGTAAGGATGCTTCGCCCATTTAGGCAGATCTACCTTGACGGGAGAATGGAAATAGACGCGCAGCACATTTTCGCCCGCTTTGACCTGGGGCTTGACGCTGATGCGCCAACGGCGGAACATATTATCAGCTTCTAATATCTTGGAGCCATTCAAGAACACATCAGCGTAAGTGTCCAGTCCGTCGAAGCATAGGTCGATGTGCTCGTCGGCAAGAATAGTCTCATCAGCATGGAATGTTGTCTCATAAACCCAGTCCTCCTTATCGACCCATTGCACCTTCCGTTCGTTCAACCCGATATAAGGGTCGTCGATGAGTCCCAGACACAGCAAGTCTGTATGCACTACACCTGGCACCTGAGCAGGATAGCGGTTAGGGAAACGCGCCTCACCGAATGTCCATCCCTCATGCAGATACTGTCGTTTCTGAGCGGACAACTGCATGGCTGATGCGAACAATAGCATGATGACTATAGCATAAAAGTTCCTTTTCTTCATGAGTTCTTATTTGGATGAATGAATCAATACTTCCTGCAACACGACGCCAGGATCAAGGAGATAGATACGAAGCCGCTGATGACCAGTCACGGTGATGGGGAGGCTGCGCGAAGCATAACCGCGAAGTACATTCCAGCGCCACTCGGCAGTGAAGTCGTTGGCGTGAATAGAGAAGATGGTGGGAGCCGAATCGCCTAGCTGTACGGCATAACGGATGTCCCTGCCGTCATAGACATGCAGCGTAGGCAGCGTGCGGATCTCTATAGTGGCATCGCCAGCCTGCAAGTCGAGCTCATATTCTGTGTATGGAGCGGCTTTTATGTTCTCCAGTTGATACGACGGTGTATCGAATGGCAGAACGAGTACACCATCCGTATAGCCCAAGCCTTCGATGCGCTGGATACTTCCTTGTTTATTCTGATAATGCGAAGCTGGAATGCGCAGACGAGGTTCCTTGACGAACGGTGGATAGAGTCCGAGGAAAATCTGGTCGATGCGGGCATCAGCTTTCAGGTCGGTGATACAAAGATGATTCTCGCCTTTCTTGAGGTGTACCGTTCCAACACGGCTCCACATCGGTCCGACGTAGGGTGCATGCCATACATTATTAATAGGTGTAGCTGAGGCCACAAAGCTGTCATTCTCTGTTTTCACCTGGCAGAACTCGTTGTCCTTGGCTTCCTTCGAGAAATTGCGGATGGGTGTCAGTGCCTCTATCCATAAAGGCATCTCGACATCGGCATCACTATTAATGATGGTACCCTTGCTTGATAACGTTTCGCTGACAGAGAGGAAACGGGCCTGAGGACTGTTTTTCGCCTGTGTTATCAGTTCGGGTGTCGCCACAGGCTGCTCAATCTTCTCAGAGCGGAACCAATGGTAGGGTTGCCAGTTGAAGAATTGTTGCCATTTCCCATCAAGGATATCCTCATTGTAATGACGCGTCCATTCATTGAGACTATCAAACATCTGTCTGACTCGATCAGCGTCCGCCATCGCTCCGATGCTATCGCCCGCCGTAGCCCTTACCATACTGCGACGTGCCAAGAGCTGGTACTCGTTGATCATCGCTGCTCCACAGACAGGATAGCTGATGAGTTCGAAGTAGGCATTCTTTAGTGATTCTGGGATGCGGGAGGCCAGTTCTGTAGCATGTGCCTTCAGGGCCCGCCACTCCGCAATGCGCTGTTCTATCTGCTCTGCACTGTAGTTGACGAACCACACGTGAGCATCTTTGCCAGCTGCCTGCAAGCGATAGTAGCCTGCCTGAATGTTGGCTATCTCCTGCGACACTTCGTTACCGAAGGTCTTTGCGGCCCAGTAATTGATAAAGTTGTGAGCCTCGGAGGGCTTCCAGCGATTGATATTCCAAGCCAGGTCCATCACAAACGAGATTTCTTTCTCGGCAGGTTTGATATCCCCCACATTGAACACCCAGATTTTGCGGGCACCGTATGTATAAGCCTTGGTCAGTTCCGTGCTCAAGAAGGCTGTTGAGAGCGGACTGAGCCAAATCCAACTGGCGGGGTCGCCATGATAGGAGAGGTGATAGTAGATGCCTGCACCGCCTTTACGCTTCATCTCTTCTGGATTGCAGAGGTTGCGGCAGTATCCGTGTTTGTCGTCACTCCAGAGCAGTATTACATCTTCTGGCACTTTCAGTCCGTTATGGTAAGCCTCAAGCACCTCTTCATAGGTGCAGAGCACCTGCGGAATCTCCTCGATGGGTTTCTTGATGTTGCGGCGCAGCATATCGCGCTGGTCATCGATGGCCTGTTGCATCAGTGCCACGCGCTCGGCTGTTGTGTTGGCGCCCTCCATCGGATAGTCGTGGATGCCACGCAGGCCGAGTGTATAGGTGTTCTCGTATCGTCCGTTGGTTTTTATGCGTGTCTCCCAATAGTTCTGCATGGTCTGACGGTTGGTAATGTAGTTGAAGTCGCCGAGACCTTCCTCGCCTCGTTCCTTTGCCCTTTGATTCACAGCTTTCCACTCACCTTCATTATTTCGCAGCATCTGCTCACAGTGCGAAGAGCCCATCACGATGGCATAGTCATCAGCCAGTCGGGCATTCTCCGGATTATCATTGAAAGCCTGCGTTCCTGGATGCATGGCGGGCCAGAGATAGTTGGCCTTCAGGCGCAACAGCAACTCAAAGACTAGCTTATAGGTCTCTGGACCCACCTTGCCGTGTTTCAGTTCTGCCCATCGTGCCCAACCGCCGAAACGCTCATCATTGATAAAGATGCCTCGATATTGCACAGAAGGTTCCCCTTGAACGAATGTGACAGGCTCTACAAATATTGCTTTTTTGCATTTAGGAGTCACGTCAGCCCACCAGTACCAGGGCGACACACCGATGGCCTCGCTCAGTGATGTTAGGCCGAATGCTGTTCCTCGTCGATCGCTGCCTGCAATGACAAGAAGTTGCCCTTGTCTGGGGCGGTTGACGGTAGTGATGACATACGATTCCCATTTGCCTTTGATGGCTGACACATCGATGACCTTCTGTCTGACCAACTCATCGATGATGCGGCTGTGGCCTACAGTGCCGACAACAACCGTTGCTCCATGAGGTAGCTTCTTGAGGGATGTTGCCAAAGTTATAGTGGAACGGGTTGCTGTAACCCGTTCCACATCGTCTGCCAGCATCTGAGCGGCAATGCTCACCACTTTATCATCACCCGCATCGGTGCAGATCGTGGCCTCACCTAACGGAAACCAATCGGTCTGGGCCTTTTCTGAAACTTTGGGAAAGTCTGCCACATTGTTACCATGTATCGGCAGCATCACCAACAGACTACAAAATAAAAAGATTGCTTTCGAAATCATCGCTTGTCAAAATGTTACAGTTTCATCTGGCCCATCACTCCAGAACCAGCGTATTATGCTTTATTGAACTTCGTCTTCGGTTGCTTGCAGCGTGGACAACGCCAGTCATCTGGCAGGTCCTCAAATGCCACACCGTCGTGTTCTGCTGGATCATACAGATAACCACAGACAGAGCAAACATATTTGCCGGAATCTTCCTTCTGGGAGAAATCTATCTCTGCCAATACGGTTGGTACGGGATTGTCCAAATCCATCACGCGCTTGGCCTCCAGGTTCTCATAGCCCTGTGGCGTATGGGTGCCGCAATAAACGGTAGGTTGATTGCGAATGAACTCACGTACGCGATCCATCGTCTCGCGAGCTGCCGGCAGGTCGTCATAGACCACAGAAAGCTTGTTCGCATACAGAGCCTCGTCAATGTAGGTGATGTCGCCCTCGAACATATAGAACAAGCCCTCGTTCTCAGCGATGATAAGGCTGTTACCATTTGTATGTCCCTTAGCCTTGATAAAGTAAACGCCATCGGCAATCTTCTGACTCTCAGGGAAGTTGTAATAAGCGCCGTCAGTGAATTCAACAGGAACTATATTAGGGATGTCCTTGAGCTCGTCAGCTCCAATTTCTTCTGCATTCACATAAATCTTTGCATTGGGGAAGGAACGAAGCTCTCCTGAATGGTCGGCATGCTTGTGGGTCAGCAGTATCTTTGTAACCTGCTCTGGCTTGTATCCCAATGCTGCCAAGGCATCCATATATTCGCAGATGCTCTTACCGATATAGATGGGCGCCGTCTCCTCTGGTGCACCATCGGGGAAGCCTGCTGGCAGACCGGTATCTACCAAGATGACTTCGTTGCCTGTGTCTATCAGATAGTTCTGCAGACTGCCACGATAGCGGATGTTTTTGTCAAACTTCTCTTGTCCTTCCTCGCCACCAAATACGAATGGCTGAGAATAGAATCCGTCTTTTCTGAATTTTACAGCTTTGATGTCCATAGCTTTTCTTTTTATATTTTAGGTGAATAATAATGTTTGATAATCATTTGGGGGCAAAGTTACATATAATTACTCATACAATTGTAAACCTAAAAGGAAGAAAAATTGATTGAAACGGAAATAACTCGCATTTTCTTTGTATATTTGCACCCGCATACCATCAATCAACTGCTATATGTTCAGATTAGAAACCACCTGGATGTGGCAGTACGGCCACGACACCATCCCTGACTGGGACGGAAAACTATTGATTGTCGATACCGATGCGCATAATTCGTTAGTAGAAACCAATGCGTTGCCGGGAACCGTTGCCGCTTACGGTTACACCATTGTGCTGCAGGGGTGGATAACGATGCTATACAATGGTCACGAGGTTTATTACACCAAGGATGACCTTATTATATATACCCCAGGGATGGTGGTAAGCGTCATCGCTATCTCCGAAAACTATCGCGGCATCTGCCTTGTGGCCGACAAGGATTTTGCTTTCGAATCACCCACGATACGCGATGCCATCCGAGCAGCCTACCTTCCTGTGGTAGAACTGAGCGAGCCGCGCTTGACCCTTGCGGAAGAAGATAATCACCATCTCATGGAACTGATGGGCATCATCCGTCGCTATCTCCTTTCACCTGACCATCCCTTTCGTAGTGAGTGCCTTCGCACCACATATGGCCTGTTTCTGCTTGAACTGAACGCTATCCAGGAACGCACTATCCGCGACCGCCGATTCCCCAAACGCATAGAAGAACTGTTCTTTGATTTCCTTCGTCTGGTGCCCATCCACTTCGCTGAGCACCACGATGTGGCTTTCTATGCCTCGCAGCTCTGCATCACGCCGCGCTATCTCTCACAGATTGTCCGTGAGGTTTCTAGCCGCACCGTTGTGGATTACATCAACCAGATGCTTCTGATAGAGGCCTCTTACATGCTACAGCAGACCTCACTTCCCATTGTCCAGATAGCCGACCGCCTGCACTTCTCGGAGGCCGCCTCATTTACCCGTTTCTTCACAAGGATGAAGGGCATGAATCCAAAGGAATTCAGAAGAGGGAAATAATCAATTATTTAGGAAGATGAACAAAATCATTCATGTGGATATGGATCAGTTCTATGCAGCTGTGGAGCAGCGGGATCATCCAGAACTGAGGGGCAAGCCTATCGCGGTCGGTCACGATGCTGAACGCGGTGTGGTATCAACTGCCAGCTACGAGGCACGGCGGTTTGGTGTACATTCTGCCCAGTCCATTCAGGTGGCTAAGCGCCTGTGTCCGCAACTGATCATCGTGGAGCCACATTTCCAAAAGTATAAGGAGGTGTCGGCACAGTTGCATGAGATATTCCACGACTATACAGACCTGATAGAGCCTATATCCCTCGATGAAGCTTTCCTTGATGTATCGGAGAATAAGAAAGGCATAGAGTTGGGCGTGGATATTGCACGGGAAATCAAGCAGCGCATCCGTGAGACGACGGGGCTGACGGCATCGGCAGGCGTGAGCTACTGCAAGTTCTTAGCGAAGGTTGCCTCCGACTGGCGCAAACCCGACGGTCTGACGGTGATTCACCCCGACAAAGCTTTGGACTTCATCGCCCAACTGAAGATTGAGAAGATTTGGGGCGTAGGCCTGAAGACTGCCGAAAAGATGCATCGCATGGGTATCTTCACGGGGTTAGATCTGAGAAACATGTCTCTGAGCCGGCTGACTCAGGAGTTCGGCAAGATGGGACAGGTATTCTATGACTTTTCGCGAGGCATCGACAATCGGCCTGTTATCAGCGAGTGGGAGAGGAAGAGTGTCAGTTGTGAGCAGACCTTTGAATCGGACATTAACGAGAATGCCGCTGTCACCATCCATCTGTATCACACGGTTATGGAACTGGTCAGGCGCATCGAGAAGAACGACTTTGAGGGCCGTACCTTGACGTTGAAGGTTAAGTTTGCGCGTGAGCGAGAGCAAACGGAAGCGAGCTTCCAGTCTGCCGAGCGTGAGCAAACTCGGCAGTATGCCAAGTTCCGGGATTTTCAGCAAATCACCCGTAGTATCACTGTTGACCATGTGCTTCGTACCAAAGACGAGATTCTGCCATTGGCCAAACTACTGATGCAACAAGTAGAGTTTCATTCGCACCCCATCCGTCTGTTGGGTTTAGGCGTGTCAAATCCAGGAAGTCCCTCGTCTAACGGGGAATTGGCCTCTGACCATGGAGCATGGTGTGAATTGGAATTAGAATTTGAACCGTGGCCCGACTGACCTAAGGTTTAAAGCCCGCCTGCCAGACGGCTTTGACACCCTCGCAGAAGTCGTAGAGGATGTGGCCGTTCTTGGTCCCTTTACCGATGTTGATGCGGCTACCTGCTGGAAGGAAACCACAGACAATTCGCTTGATATGTCGTCCAATATTGAACTGTTTTGGCTCTTCTACACCAATGCTCTCAACACGCAGGCTAAAGCGACCGATGCCTTCGATGACCACCGTCTGACCATTGGCCAGACGGTGTTTCATCATATCCTGAAGTTCGGTTACGCCCCTAATAAAAGCACCTCTTGAGATACCACTGTTGATGGCGGCCTCTTCGGCCAATTCGTTCATCGTGACTTCGCCCTGGCTCACAGCCTTTGCAAAATATTTCCCATAAGAGCTGCTACTCTTGATATTATTCCTTATCAATTTGATATGTACTGCCATTCTATTACTACTTTTTTATAAAATGATACACTATTGATTATAATCGATTTACTATCAGTTTGTTATGTAGAGTGTACCTTTTGGTAAAAGATACACAATCATACACTCCTACAAAACAACTTGTTTTGTACTCTAAAGTCTATTCTTTTTCATTGAAAGATGATATTTCTTAAAGAACAAAACAACTTGTTTTGTTGTTGCAGACTACTTGGCTTTCACTCTAAAGGCTGATCCTTTATTGCGCCGTTTATTATCATAACCCATCTTGGTAAGCCTGCGTCCCAGCTCCATGTCGGTGCTTCTGCCTATTGAGAATGTAGGGAAAGATTTTTCAAGATGTTTCATGATGTCCTGTAGAAGCACATACTTCGTGTCCTCAGGCGTGTCCTCAGGTGCCAGATAGGTGAGGGTTATCATCTGCTCGTAGCTGCTGACCTGCTGGAACGGTTCGTTCTGCTGCATGATACGGGCATTCTCCTCGTCCTCAAACCAGTAGCGATGACCCTGCTGCAGCTCGGTATAGAGCTGGGCATA
>ONAE01000063.1 GCA_900315695.1 uncultured Prevotella sp.
CGAGAAGGAGTTTGGTATTTCTATTCCCGACGACAAGGCTGAGAAGATCGCTACTGTAGGTGACGCTATCGCTTACATCGAGGAGAACGCAAAATAAATTTTTCAGAATTGAAGGATTGAAGAATTGAAGAATTGAAGTTCAGGCTTCATCCTGGAGTCGTTCTTCAATTTTTCAATTTTTTAATTTTATAATCTAAGCTTATGGAATTAAAAAGAGTAGTTGTAACAGGTCTTGGCGCAGTTACGCCGGTTGGCAACACTCCTAAAGAGACATGGGAGAACCTGCTCAATGGAGTTAGTGGTGCCGCTCCTATTACACTTTTCGACGCAACAAAATTCAAGACTCAGTTTGCTTGTGAGGTCAAGAACCTCAACGTGGCTGACTATCTGGATCGTAAGGAAGCCCGCAAGATGGATCGCTATACCCAGCTGGGTTTGGTGGCTGCCATTCAGGCCGTTGAGGATAGTGGTATGGATTTGGATCATGAAGACAAGAACCGTATCGGTGTGGTCTATGGTGTAGGTATCGGTGGTATCAAGACCTTCGAAGATGAAGTGAGCTACTATGCTACACACGAGGAAGACGGCCCGAAGTTTAATCCGTTCTTCATCCCGAAGATGATTGCTGACATCGTAGCCGGACAGATTTCCATCATGTATGGTTTCCATGGTCCCAACTATATCACGTCGTCTGCTTGTGCTTCTTCGTCGAATGCACTGGCTGATGCCTTCAACTTGATTCGCCTGGGTAAGTCTAACGTGATTGTAGCTGGTGGTGCAGAGGCCGCAATCTGCGAAGCAGGTGTGGGTGGCTTCAATGCCATGAAGGCTCTGTCAACACGTAATGATGAACCCGAGAAGGCTAGTCGTCCGTTCAGTGCCAGCCGTGATGGTTTCATCATTGGTGAGGGCGCAGGTTGTCTGATTCTTGAGGAGCTGGAGCATGCCAAGGCTCGCGGTGCAAAGATTTATGCAGAGATGGTTGGTGCCGGTATGAGTGCTGATGCCCATCATATCACTGCTTCTCATCCAGAGGGGCTTGGTGCCAAGCTTGTGATGCTGAGTGCACTCGAGGATGCCGGAATGAAGCCTGAGGAAATCGACTATATCAATGTGCACGGTACTTCTACCCATGTAGGAGATATCTCTGAGGCCAAGGCCATCAAGGAGGTATTTGGTGATGCAGCCTTCAAGCTTAACATCTCTTCTACGAAGTCGATGACGGGTCACTTGCTGGGAGCTGCCGGTGCTGTTGAGGCAATGGCTACCATACTGGCCGTTCAGAACGATATCGTACCTCCTACGATCAACCACGAGGCAGGTGATGAGGATCCCGATATTGACTACAATCTGAATTTTACATTCAACAAGGCTCAGAAGCGTGAGGTACGTGCTGGTCTCAGCAACACCTTCGGCTTTGGTGGTCATAATGCTTGTGTGGTGTTCCGTAAGTATGAGGCTTAATAATATCATTGACAGAATCAAGCTCCCTTTCCGCAAGGAGAAGGAGCTTTTTTCTGCCCTTTACAATATCCTGGGATTCTATCCCCACAACATCGGTTATTACAAACAGGCGCTGATGCACAAGAGCATCCGTAAGCGCAATGACAAGGGCAAGCCGCTGAACAATGAGCGACTGGAGTTCTTGGGTGATGCTATACTCGATGCTGTGGTAGGCGATGTGGTTTTTCGCCAGTATGAGGGTAAGCGTGAAGGGTTCCTGACAAACACTCGTTCCAAGCTGGTATCACGTGATACGCTTGGCAAGGTGGCCAGTGAGATGGGGCTGGGAGGACTGTTGCTTTCGGCAGGTCACTCCACTTCCCATAACAGCTATGTTGAGGGTAATGCCCTTGAAGCGCTTGTGGGTGCCATCTATCTGGATCGTGGCTACGAGGCTTGCATGTGGTTCTGGGAGCACCGTATATTAGGTAAATATATTAATATAGATAAGGTGGCCTTCAAGGAAGTCAATTTTAAGTCGAAGCTGTTGGAATGGTCGCAGAAGAACCGTGTGCGTATGGATTTCCAGATGTTGAAACAGAAGAAAGACGACAATGGCAATCCGATCTTCAGTTTCCAGGTGATACTCGAAGGCGTGGAAGGTGAGCGTGGTACAGGCTTCTCAAAGAAAGAAGCCCAACAGCAGGCTGCTAAAGAAACCCTGCAGCGATTGAAACGGGAGCCTCAGTTTGTGGATGCCGTCTTTGCCGCCAAGACCAACCGTACGAAAATGGAGGAAGAGCCAGCAATGGCTGTGCCTGATACGGAACAGGAGCAGGATTTCATTATTTCAGAGGTGAAAGAAGAGCGGTCGGAGGCTTCTGAAGCCCCATCTCCCGTCACCAAGAACGAATTTGATCTCTCAGACATCTCTGCAAAACCCAAGGAGAAGTCGCGTGAGGAAATCATTGCTGAAGCTGAAGCTGCAGCCTTTTCAGAGGAATAAATTATAAAAAAAACGTAATTTATTCTGCTGTTACGGGGGAATTGCGTATTTTTGCACACAAAATTGCGCAATAATAATGAGTCTGACTCAGATTATAGGAAAAGTTTTCGTGCCCCGACAGCGTGCTTTGGAGAAGCACCTGAATGGGGGAAAGGCATTGCAGCTGGCAGTGCTCGAACACTTAATTCATACAGCTAAAGGTACAGAATACGGGCTAAATCATGCCTTTTCCAGTATCAAGGGATATGATGATTTCATCTCTCATGTACCAGTTAATACCTATGAGGAACTGAAGGGCGACATCGACCGCATGCGTCAGGGCGAGGCTGATATCCTTTGGCCCGGTAAGGTGAAATGGTATGCCAAGTCATCAGGTACGACAAACGACAAATCGAAGTTTATCCCAGTCAGTAACGAGGGGCTGCAGAAGATTCACTATGCCGGTGGACGCGACTCTGTGGCGCTCTACCTCCGTAATAATCCCAAGTCTCGCATGTTTGATGGCAAGGGGCTTATCCTGGGTGGCAGTCATGCCCCCAATTATAACCTGCCAGACTCGTTGGTGGGTGACCTCTCTGCCATTCTCATTGAGAATATCAGTCCATTGGTGAATCTGGTGCGTGTGCCGAAGAAGCAGACGGCTCTTCTGAGCGATTTCGAGGTGAAACGTGAGAGGATAGCCCGTGAGGCGATGAACAAGAACGTGACGAATATCTCTGGAGTACCCTCATGGATGCTCTCTGTACTGACCTGTATGATGGAGATGACAGGGAAGACGCATCTGGAGGAGGTGTGGCCGAATATTGAGGTGTTCTTCCACGGTGGTGTGGCTTTCACGCCTTACCGTAAACAGTATGAGCAGCTGATCACCTCACCCAATATGCATTATATGGAGACCTATAATGCCAGTGAGGGCTTCTTTGGTATCCAGGACGATCCGGCCGATAAGGCCATGATGCTGATGCTCGATTATGGTGTGTTCTATGAGTTTATCCCGATGGACGGGGGAGATCCTGTGCCTATCTGGGGTGTGGAGACTGGCAAGAACTATGCAATGGTAATCTCCACCTCATGTGGTCTCTGGCGCTATGAGATCGGCGATACCGTTCAGTTCACCTCTACCAATCCTTATAAGTTTATCATCTCCGGCCGCACGAAACATTTCATTAATGCCTTTGGAGAAGAGCTGATTGTGGATAATGCAGAGCAGGGGCTGGCCTATGCCTGTGAGCAGATGGGGGCTGAGGTATCTGAATATACAGCTGCACCAGTTTTTATGGATGCCAATGCAAAGTGTCGCCATCAGTGGCTCATTGAGTTTGCCAAACGTCCGCAGGATTTACAACAGTTTGGCGACTTGCTCGACAAGCGTCTGCAGGAGATCAACAGCGATTATGAGGCCAAGCGCTATAAAGACATTACACTCCAGCATTTGGAGATTGTAGACGCTCGCCAGAACCTCTTTAATGACTGGTTGAAACTACGTGGTAAACTTGGCGGGCAGCACAAGGTGCCCCGTCTGAGCAATTCGCGTGACATTATCGAGCAATTATTAAAACTGAATCAATGAAGAAACTGATCTATATCTTTTGTATGGCTTGTGTCGTGGTTGGTTGTGCACGCATGGGACAGCCCGATGGCGGATGGTTCGACGATGATCCGCCAGAGGTTATCGGTTGTCGTCCTGCCGACCAGTCAACGAATATCTCAAGCAAGAAGATTTCGATCTACTTCAACGAATATATCAAACTGGAGGATGCCACCAATAAGGTGATTGTCTCTCCGCCACAGCTCGAAATACCAGAGATCAAAGATGCTGGTAAGCGTATTGTTGTGGAACTGCAGGACTCCCTCAAGCCCAACACTACTTATACGATTGACTTCAGTGATGCCATTGTCGATAATAACGAAGGTAATCCTTTGGGAAACTACACTTATAGTTTTTCGACGGGTGATCAGATTGACACGATGGAAGTGTCGGGCTATGTGCTTGATGCCAGTAATCTGGAACCGGTAAAGGGCATCCTCGTTGGATTATATGATGATCTGGCAGACTCTGCTTTCAAGACCAAGCCGATGATCCGTGTGTCGCGTACCGACAGCCGGGGTCGCTTTGTTATTAAGGGGGTTGCTCATGGTACTTATCGCGCTTATGCGTTGAAAGATGCGGATGGTGATTTCTGTTTTAATCAGAAGAGTGAGATGATTGGTTTTAACCATGAAACTTATGTGCCGTCATCAAAACCTGATGTGAAGATAGACACAATCTGGCGTGACTCTTTGCATATTGATGCTTTCAAACAGACACCTTATACCCACTTCTTGCCTGATGATGTCACGCTGTTGGCTTTCACCCATATTCAGACAGACCGTTATCTGCTGAAGACGGAACGTAAGGATCCGGAGAAGTTCACGATGTTCTTTACTTATGGCCATCCGGATCTGCCAGTGATCAAGGGGCTGAACTTCAATGCTGACTCCGCTTTCGTCATTGAGACGAGAGTAGAGCAGGATACCATCAACTATTGGCTGCGAGATACCACACTGATCAACCAGGATACGCTTCGTATGGAGGTTAACTATATGATGACTGATACGCTGGGTAACCTTGTCAGTCAGATCGATACACTTGAAGTGCTTGCAAAGACACCATACGCCAAGCGTCAGAAGGAACTGACCAAGGAGATAGAGAAATGGCAGAAGGAGCAGGAGCGGAAGAAGAAACGCGATGAGACTTATGACTCCATCTTCCCGGCAAAGCCTCTGAAGCCAAACTACATGTTGTCTCAGGAGATTGATCCTGATAAAATAATTCAGATAGAGATACCTGCGCCGTTGCAGCATGTGGATACGGCTGCTGTCCATCTGTATTCAATGATTGACTCCGCTTGGTATGAAGCGCCTTTCACCTTCAAACCGATACCTCACAGACTACGTTTCTATGAGATTCAGGCAGAATGGCGACCTGATACAGAATACAGCTTGGAGATCGACTCTGCTGCCTTTGAGGATATTTATGGGCATGTATCAGATCCCTATAAACAAGGTATTAAGGTGAAGAGCCTTGACGAATATAGTACTTTGACTATCAAGATAAGTGGTGTAGCCGACTCTCTGCCTCTGCAGGTTAGGTTGCTCGACAAGGGTGACGGTATCGTGAAAGAGGTGCTTGCTAAGGATGGTGTGGCCTTTTTTGAGTATGTCAGTCCGGAGAAGTACTATCTCAGTGCCTTTGTCGATGTTAATGGCAATGGTCTTTGGGATACTGGTGACTATGATGAGGATCGTCAGGCGGAGTCAGTCTATTATTATCCCCGTGAGATTGAATGCAAAGAGCGATGGGATGTCACCCATAAGTGGGATCTTACCGCTACGCCTCGATATAAGCAGAAGCCTCAGGCCATCACCAAGCAGAAGGCTGACGGTGAGAAGAAACTGAAGAATCGTAATGCTGATCGTGCCCGTAATCTTGGCATCGAATATAATAAAACCAAGACTGTTAAGGTAGAAAAAGAAGAATAATTATAATATGAAGAAGTTATTTGCAATCATCTGTTTGTGTTGCTCTTTGTCAATGACAGCGTTTGCCCAGTGTGGCATTGAGAATACGGCTTTTAAGTCGGGTGAGGTACTCTCGTATGATCTCTATTTTAATTGGAAGTTTATCTGGATGAAGGTGGGTTCTGCCGAGATGGACACCAGACTTGCGAAGTTTGAGGGGCAGGATACCTGGAAGTCTTATCTGATTACGCGTGGTAACAGTAAGCTCGACAAGTATTTCACGATGCGCGACACACTGTTGTCCTATTGTGATAAGGACCTCTCACCACTCTATTTCCGCAAGGGAGCCCGCGAAGGTAGCAGATACTATGTGGATGAGATATGGTATAGTTATCCTCACGGACATAGTAAGTTGAAGAAGCATCGCATTGACGCTGACGGTGAGGAGCATTGGAAGACCTCAGAGTATAATGCTTGTATCTACGACATGATGTCGATCTTCCTCCGTGCCCGTAACTTCGATTGCTCAAAGATGAAGAAGGGCGACATTATCCCTTTGCCTATCAGTGATGCACGTAATCTGACAAACTCCTGGTTGGAGTTCCGGGGTAAGGAAAACTTCAAGATGAATGGCTCTAAGGAGAAATTCCGTTGTCTTGTCTTCTCATTCTATGAGCGCGAGAAAAATAAGAGCCACGAGTTGGTTCGTTTCTTTGTCACCGACGATCAGAACCATATACCAGTACGCCTCGACATGTTCCTGAGTTTCGGATCAGCCAAGGCATTCCTGAAAGAGTATAAGGGCGTTCGCAGTGCGATGACCTCAAAGATCGAAAAGTAGTCAAAAAAGAAGAGACATGATACAATCAATGACGGGTTATGGCAAGGCTGTCGTAACCTACAAAGAGAAGAAAATTAATGTAGAAGTCAAGTCGCTGAATTCAAAGCAGCTTGACCTGAATACCCGTATTGCACCCCTCTATCGTGAGAAGGAGATGGAGATCCGACAGATGGTTGCTGAGGCTCTGATCCGAGGAAAGGTGGATCTGAGTGTGTGGATTGAGAAGGATATGGCCATTGATGCCACACCCATTAATGCTGCGCTGGTAGAGAACTATTATCTGCAGATGAAGGCTATCTCAGACAAGACAAGTATTCCCATGCCAGAGGATTGCTTCTATACCCTGCTTCGTATGCCCGATGTACTTACAAAGACGGAGACGGAAGTGCTCGATGAAGAAGAGTGGCTTGTAGTCCGTGAGGCTGTGAAGGTGGCTTTGAAGAATCTGGTTGATTTCCGTACACAGGAGGGAGCTGCCCTACAGAAGAAGTTTACGGAGAAGATTGACAATATTGCCTGTCTGTTGGCAGAGATTGAGCCTTTCGAGAAGAGTCGTGTGGAGAAGATCAAGGCACGTATCATCGACGGTCTGCAGCAGATTCCTGGTGTGGAGTACGACAAGAACCGTTTGGAGCAGGAGCTGATCTATTATATTGAGAAACTCGACATCAGTGAGGAGAAGCAGCGTCTAACGAATCACCTGAAGTATTTCCGTGATACGATGAATGAGCCTGCAGGGCAGGGAAAGAAACTTGGATTCATCGCCCAGGAGATGGGCCGTGAGATTAACACCACTGGTTCGAAGTCGAATCAGGCAGAGATGCAGAACATCGTGGTAAAAATGAAAGATGAACTGGAGCAAATCAAAGAACAAGTATTGAACGCATTGTAATATGAGAGGTAAACTAATTATATTCTCAGCTCCAAGCGGTACGGGAAAGTCAACGATTATCTCTTGGCTGATGAAGGAGCATAAGGAACTGAATTTGGCATTCTCTATCTCTTGCACGTCAAGAGCACCAAGGGGCTCCGAACAAAATGGAGTAGAATATTTCTTCCTGACGCCTGAGGAGTTCCGTACACGCATTGAGGACGATGAATTCCTGGAGTATGAGGAAGTTTATACCGATCGATTTTATGGTACGTTGAAGTCTCAGGTGGAGAAACAGCTGGAGGCTGGACAGAACGTGGTGTTCGATGTTGATGTGAAAGGTGGTGTGAATATCAAGAAGTTCTATGGTGATGAGGCGTTGAGTATCTTCATTCAACCACCTTCGATCAATGAGTTACGCCGTCGCCTTGAAAATCGTGCTACCGATGCCCCGGATGTTATCGACCAGCGTATCGCCAGAGCAGAGTTTGAGCTCACCTTTGCAGATAAGTTCGACAGGGTGGTCATCAATGACATTCTGGAATATGCTGAGGCTGATGCCTTGTCGGCTATCAAGCAGTTCTTGGCAAAAGACTAATCCTTATATATTAAATGATTAAGACGGGTATCTTTGGCGGATCATTCAACCCCATTCACAACGGACATATCTCTTTGGCCAGACAACTGAAAGAGAAGGCAGGTCTTGATGAGGTATGGCTGATGGTGTCGCCTCAGAACCCAATGAAACAACAAGCAGACTTGCTCAGTGATGAGATCCGTCTTCAGATGGCTCGTATGGCGTTGGAGCATGAAACGGGCATTATGGCCAGTGACTATGAGATGCATCTCCCTAAACCTTCTTATACATGGATTACGCTTCAGGCTCTGAGTCGTGACTATCCTGATCGTCAGTTTGTGCTGATGATAGGTGGCGACAACTGGGCCATTTTCGATAGGTGGTATCATGCCAATGATATTCTTCAGCACTATCAGGTGGTGGTTTATCCGCGACGTAATGAACAACCTGTGAAGAAGGATCTGTCAGCAACTGTCACGATGGTACAGGCAGAGTTTCTCGATATCAGCAGTACGGAGATTCGCCAGCGTATCCGGGAGGGACGTAGCATTCAGAAGCTGGTACCACCATCGGTAGCAACATTTATCAAACAAGAAGGTTTATATGTTTAAACGGCTGAATATCAGTAAATGGCTGGGAGCGTTGTTTGCGCCGATAGAGAAAAACGGTGCGTTCTTTGTCTTCATGTTCGCTTTGGGCTATCTCTGTACTCAACTCGAAATCATGCCTTACTATCTGCGTGATCGTGGTGCAAAGCCTTATGAGTTGTCAGTACCTGAGCTGTTTCTGGATATTTATATCGTCTGCGTCCTATTGACACTGATTCCCAGGAAGATCCGTATCTTTGTAAGGTCTCTGCTCTATGTGATTCTTTATGGAGTGGCCATCGCAGATATGTATTGTTATGAGCGGTTTGAATCGACACTCACCCCCACGATGTTGATGCTGGTAGGCGAGACAACGCCTCAGGAGGCCGGTGAATTCCTGACAGGCTATCTCAGTTGGGATATTGTCAGCTCTCTGGTAGGATGGGTCTTGCTGTTGATATTGGTTCATGTCCTGTGGACTTTTATGTGTTGGTGGCTGCGCAAACAGACTCAGAAGATGGTATTGCCACAGATTAATCCGATGGTGGTGACCTGCTTAAAGGCTATTCTAAGTCTTGTTGTGGCTTGTTTGCTTTTCGTTTGTATTTTCCTGACTAAGGATAATAAGGTGGCGATGCATCGTATGTTCTCTTACGATACCATCGGCCAGGTGGAGCGCGAGCTGACGAGAAAAGATCAGGCCAACTTCTATGTCCCTGTCTACCGCTTGGCGTTCAGTGCCTTTGCCAACCATCTGGCTTCCCACCAATTGGTACAGTTGAAGGCTGCCAGTGGGAAGATTCAGATTGACAGTTGTAGTTATCGGGTGCCTAATATCGTTCTCGTGATAGGTGAAAGTTACAACAAGCACCACTCCCAGCTTTATGGTT
Organism: uncultured Prevotella sp.; assembly: GCA_900315695.1. GTDB lineage: Bacteria > Bacteroidota > Bacteroidia > Bacteroidales > Bacteroidaceae > Prevotella. The sequence goes on from ONAE01000063.1 coordinate 9,717, forward strand.
ATGAAAAGCCTACAACACCTTTCCAGAAGGCGTTGGCTGAGGAGGGTAGTCTGGTGCCCTTTACCGATGTGGTGGCTCCATGGAATCTCACGAGTTTTGTCTTCAAGCACGTCCTGTCACTTCATGCGGTAGGCGATAGTGGTGAGTGGTGCGATGCGCCGCTTTTCCCAGAGGTGTTCCGTAAGGCGGGTTATCACGTGACCTTTATTACGAATCAGTTTCAGTCGCAGGCCAAAGAGGCGGTCTATGATTTCAGCGGCGGTTTCTTCCTGAATGACCCAGAGATGAGTCAGCGACAGTTTGATACCCGCAATACCAGTCTTTATCGTTTCGATGATGGGGTGCTGACGGCTTATGATCGGTTGAAGACAAAGGATGTGCATAATCTGGTCATTTTGCATCTGATGGGTTCACATGTGGAATATAGAGCCCGCTATCCACAACCCGCCCGACGTTTCTTTACCCCTCAGAATGCTAATCGTCCGGAACTTACCAAGAAACAGCGTTATATTCTTTCCGACTATGATAACTCTGTGCGTTTTAACGACTCTATCGTATGTGCCGTTACTCAGCGCTTTATCGATAAGGATGCCTTGGTGATCTATATGCCAGATCATGGTGAGGAGATCTTTGATGGTTCACCTTTTATGTATGGGCGTATGCATGGTGCAAATATCGACTATCGTCTGGCTCGCAATGAGATGGAGATTCCTTTTTGGATCTGGGGTTCACCTCAGTATATTGAGAACCATCCTTATGGCTGGCAGGCGATACAGAATGCCAAGGATCGTCCGATGATGACGGATGTGCTACCTCATCTGTTGCTCTATCTGGCTGGTATCTCTACACCAGCTTACCGGCCTGAATACAACGTAATCGCACCCGAGTACAATACTCGGCGCCCTCGAATACTGAAGGGTATCACAGATTATAACCAGTTGAAGAAAAAATGAAAGAGCTGTTATCAAGAAAAGAGTGTTCTGCCATGCGTGGTGTTGCCATTATGGCCATCATGCTGCACAACTATTGCCACTGGCTCAAGGGGATAGTGCGTGAAAACGAATATACCTGGCAACAATTTAAGTTTGACGAGCTTTGGCGCCTCACGCTTCATCCTGATGAACTGCTACCCATGCACCTGGTGTCGTTCTTCGGACACTATGGCGTGCCTGTATTTCTCTTTTTAAGCGGATACGGACTGGTTAAGAAGTACGAACAGGGCAAACTGCCGGAGATTGGCTTGTGGCGCTTCATACGCTACAATTATCTGAAACTGTTCCGCATCTTTATTGTTGGCTTTGTGGCTTTTATCATGCTTGATGCTATCACCCCAAGCATGCACCGTTATGCTTGGACAGAGGTGATAGGCATGTTAGGCATGTTTGCCAACCTGTTCGAGAATCCCTCGCATGTAGTTTGGCCTGGTCCATATTGGTATTTCAGCATCACGCTTCAGCTCTACATCCTCTATCGGCTGGTATTTTATCGTTGGCGCCACTGGGGTGTTATTCTGGCTGCTATCGTACTATGCTGGATAGGCCAGTTATCTTTTGAGAACGATGCAGTAACATTGGAGCGCTTGCGCTATAACTTCATTGGAGGCATGTTGCCATTCGGTATGGGACTGGTATTGGCACGATACGAGCAGAAACTGGTTAAAGACTGGGTCATAACGAAAAGTCCATCGCTGATAGTTGCCTGGGCAGTAAACCTGATGATAGCTATCGCATTCTGTTTTATATTCAGTTCAAGCTTTGGTAACTGGCTATGGGTGCCTGCACTCATTGTCTGGGGTACCATCCCTATGATAAAACTCATGCCAGAGCGTGTACTCAACCTTTTTGTCTGGTTGGGCACTATCTCTGCCGCTATCTTCGTCACCCATCCGCTGGTGCGAAAGTTTTTTGTACGTCCTTATATTCAGGACGATTTGTATGCAGGTTTGTTGCTTTATACAGTGGCGACGTTACTCATGTCGTGGCTTGTGAAGAAGATCATTGACCAGATTCCAAGTCCAAAGTTATGAGAAAGGTATATGCTTTCGATTTTGATGGGACGTTGACCACCAGTGATACCCTGTTGGCATTTATCCGCTATGCCAATGGTACGCCAGCCTTTATGTGGGGGTTTTTGCGTCATACCCATCTGCTGGTACTGATGAAATTGAAACTATATCCAAACTGGAAAGTCAAGCAAAGCGTCTTCTCCTATTTCTTTAAGGGCATGGATCTGGAATCATTTGATTCTCTTTGCCAGCATTTTGCTGACGAAAACTGTGGGCTATTACGACCCAAAGGACTCCAGCTGATAGCACAAGCGAAGGAAGAAGGAGCCGATACGCTTATTGTGAGTGCGAGCATCGACAACTGGGTACAGCCGTTTTTTCCAAATGTCACTGTGCTTGGCACACAGATAGAGGTCAAGGACGGTTACCTCACAGGTCGTTTCCTCACAAAGAACTGCTACGGTCAGGAGAAAGTGAACCGCATCCTTGCCCAATATCCTGACCGTAGCTCTTATTACCTTATAGCTTATGGCGATAGCCGAGGAGACAAAGAACTCCTCGCTTTTGCCGATGAGGCACATTATAAGGCCCTTTAATAATGATTTAATATGCATTTTGCGACAGGTTTCGGAGGCCGTTCTTCGGATCTGTCGCGAAATTGTTTTTATGTCGCTACAATCGTGAATGAAAAACACAAAAAAGTTTGTAACATGACGAAATCCGTCGTAACTTTGCAATGTCAAAAGTCAACAAAGCGACTCGCGACAGACAAAGAAAGTGAATTTAAAAATGATAATATTAACAATTAAATTAAAGAAAGGAAAAGAATTATGGCAACAACACCAGTAGTAATGAAGGTACAGGATTACAAGG
>ONAE01000028.1 GCA_900315695.1 uncultured Prevotella sp.
GTGGTGTCTGGGAATCGTGCAGCCATCTGTTCGAATGGGAAACGGATGATGACGGGCGTGTTGAAACCTACACCAAACTCCAGTAATAGCATCCGCTTGTCGTGAGCCATGCTGACGAAATCGCTGTAACGCTGTGCCTGCTCATGCCAGTGGGCGTCCTCCACGAAAGTATCGTCACAGCGGAGATTCATGCTGACGGGCTGGCCGTCGGGGGTATGGGGAATCAGTTCCGTGGGAATGCGGCAGTCTTTGATGGCTGGCAAAGCCCGTTCCACCCATTCGCGGTTGTGATACAGTTCCTTGGGCGCACCTGATGCTGGCTGGAAATAGCAATAGTCGCCCTGCGTAGCAAAGATGCGATGTGTATCAAATCCAGCCATTTCGAACTGATCGTCAACATTGGTGGTGATAACGAAATAATCTTTACCGTCCACCATCTTCAGTAGTTTCTTGTATAGCGGCAATGCTCCCGTCCGATAGCGGCTGAACCAGATGTGCTTCGCCCACATAGCCCAGCGTTCTTCTTCTGTTTCAAAAGGAAAGAATGACGAAGAATAGAGGTCGGCTATGCCATAGCGGTCAATCCACTCGCGGAACTCCCTGCGGAAGTCCTCACCAGCATAGTCAAGTCCGGCAGCGGCAGACAAGCCGGAGCCTGCCCCAATCAGGATATAGTCAGCATTGGCAATCTGCTCTTTAAGCCATTGGGCACGCTCCGAGAAGCTGCTCATAGATGTCACGGTCTTTGTCGAGGAAAACATTGAATACAATCGTTTTAAGTGAATGTCGGGGGTATGACTTGACAGTCTCAATGGCGATTTCTGCTGCTCGCTGGTTGGGGAAGTGGAATACGCCCGTGGAGATGCAGCAGAAGGCGATGCTCTCCAGTCTATTTTTCTCTGCAAGGTCAAGACAGCTGCGATAGCAAGCTGCCAACTGCTCTTCCTGTTCCTTGGTGGGAATGCCGTCGGGAATAATCGGGCCAACGGTATGGATCACATGCTTGGCAGGCAAGTTGTCCCCCTTGGTGATGAAGGCATTGCCAGTAGCCAGAAGCCGCCCCTGCATGGTGTCGTTACATTCCTTGCGCAGTTGAATTCCTGCAGCCGAGTGGATGCAGTTATCGATGCAGTTGTGAAGCGGTGCCCAGCACCCTAAAGCCTGTGCATTGGCCGCATTGACGATGGCATCCACCTTCAGACGAGTGATGTCACCCTGCCAGAGAAGGATGTCTGAAGTCTGAGGTGTGATGTCTGAGATTTCCACAACGCCTTTATCCTCGCACTGCATCTGAAGTTCGGCATCCTGCATTTTCAGAAAGTCTTCGCTGATAGGTCTTGGCTCCCACACGTTCATCAATGCCCGCATCATCCTTTGCCGCTCTTCGAGTGTAGAAGGAATCCGATGGCTGACACGATTGTCAGCCATCAGATACATAATGATGTTCTTCAGATTTTCCAGCCTGTCCATTGCCATTACTTCTTATAGAGAGCCTGTGCCAGTGCATCGGCATCGCCTGGCAGCTCAGGATATGCGGTCTTCAGAGCCTCTGCGAATGCTGCGGCATCCTTGTTGGCAGCAAGCAGTTCCTTCACCTTCTCCAGATAGGAAATTTTGAACTCCACCTGAGCCTTCTCAGCCAGACCACCGTGACCGCCAATGAAGTACTTGGCTCCAGAGGCGAGAGCCTTCTTAGCCTCGGCCAGTTCTGCGTCAACAGCAGCAACGTTGCCAATCTGCAGCGGACTTACGTGTGCCTCGGCCGGAGTCCAGTGAGTGTAATACACCTGCTTGCCGATGATGATAGATGCAGCGGGGAAGTCGCTTGTTGCACCATGTTGGAAATCAAAGTCAACACTGTTCCACTTCTGCGTCTGTCCAAACGGAACCTCAGCGGCCTTCTGTGTGGGCAACTCTACCATCGTGTCGCCAAACTGCGAGGCAAACTGCTTCATCATGCCACCATAGATGGGACCTTCGATAAAGGCGGGCATACCCTCGGGCCTTCTCGATGTAGGCAGCAAACTCGGCTGCATTCACCTTGAAGAGCGGATATTCCATGACGATAAGCGAATCCTGACCCTCGATAATGTAACTGGCATCGCCCATCACATCGTTAGTGTTATAGACATGCAGTTTAAAACCATCCAGATCATAGGCGGTGAATGCACCAGTCAGAGAGTCCTCTACTTCTGCGGCATCGTTCTGAGCCGTCTGCTGTGTCTTGCTACCGCAGCTTACCATCATGGCAGCTGCCATCATTGCGAATAATACCTTTTTCATTGTTCTTACCTTTTTTATTATTAATACTCGTTGTTTCTTAATTGCGAGTGCAAAGGTACGACAAGAATTTCACTCCCACAAGAAGGCACTTTTTGGTGGGATAGTTACCAGAAAGTAGGAATTGTGATGTTATGGGACTTCTGCGAAAACGGCTTTAACTTAGATTAACTAAGTATAATGCTGTTACTTGGTAACTTTTTGCTACCTTTGCTGAGTAAACTCAGCGAGAACAGGCTGCACCTCAGCAAGTCGAAGGAGGATGGAGTCAAGACTCTGCCCAAGGGAATCTACTACAATGTGCTGAGTGAGGGCAACAAGAATAGTGCCACGCCGACAGTTCGCAGTATCATTACGGCGCACTACACGGGGAAGACCATTGACGGCAAGCAGTTCGACAGCACCCGTTTCAAATTGTCATGAGGTACGACGGCTATGTGATAACCGATCAAAAGACTACAAATAGTGTAAAATACCATCATTATGCTATTGTGCAGTTGCAGAAAAATGTGTACCTTTGCCGCCAAAATAGCACAAAATAGATTAACGAACATGAATTTCGTATTTATATCGCCCCATTTCCCGCATACTTATTGGCAATTCTGTCAATGGCTATATCAGAATGGCGTGAAAGTGCTGGGCATTGCCGATGCGCCATACGACTCATTGCAGAGGGAGTTGAAGAAGTCTCTGACGGAATATTATCATGTGAACTCGCTGGAGAATTACGATGAGGTGTATCGTGCCGTAGCCTACTTCGCTTTCCGATATGGTCGCATAGACTGGATAGAGTCGAACAACGAGTACTGGCTGGAACAAGATGCCCGCTTGCGTACGGACTTCAACGTGACTACTGGCCTGCAGACAGACCGCATCCGCAGCATCAAGGAGAAGTCGGAGATGAAGAAATACTATGCCAAGGGCGACATACCCACAGCCCGTCAGATACGTGCTGCTGAGGGCTTCGACGCCGTGAGCGGCTTTGCCAGGCAGACAGACTATCCCATCATAGCCAAGCCAGATGTAGGCGTAGGCGCCAGCGGCACATATAAGATCGAGGACGACGAACAGCTACAGTCTTTTTACAAGACGGAGAGCAATTACTGTAACTATGTGGTGGAGGAATTCATTACGGGCGAGATATGCAGCTACGATGCCATTATCGATGCCAGGGGCAATCCGCTCTTCGAGTCGATGACCGTGTGGCCGCCATCGATCATGGATATCGTCAATCTCAGACTCGATCTTTCCTACTATGTGGACAGAGAGATTCCTGACAGTCTGAGAGAACTGGGGCAGCGCACAGTCAAGGCCTTCGGTATATGGAACCGTTTTGTGCATCTGGAGTTCTTCCGTCTTGACGGCGACCGTGAGGGACTGGGCAAGAAGGGCGACTTTGTGGCACTCGAAGTCAATATGCGTCCGGCAGGAGGCTATACCCCCGACATGATCAACTTTGCGCACTCCACCGATGTCTATAAGATATGGGCAGACATGGTGGCTTTCGGTGAAAGCCGTACGCAGCAGGGCCATCAGCAGTATTGTGCCTTTGCCAGCCGTCGCGATATCTATCACTATGTTCACTCGCATGAAGAGGTGCTGAGCCGCTATGGCGACCGGATAGTGATGTGCGAGCGTATGCCCGAACTTTTCTCAGCAGCGATGGGGCAGCAGATGTACACCGTCAAGCTGCAGACGATGGAAGAAGTAAATGATTTTGTGAAATTTGTACACGATAAAAAACAATGAATATCAATTACGTGAAGAAATACAGCAACGCCCTCGGGCGAGACATGGAATATAAGACTTACGGCGACAAGGGGCATCCTGTGCTCGTCTTTCCCTCACAGGACGGACGGTTCTACGATTATCAGGACTTCGACATGGTGGGCGTGCTCTCCAGTTTTATCGACAAGGGGAAGATCAGGCTTGTCTGTGTCGATTCAATAGACCGTGAGACATGGAGTGACACACAGGGCGACTATCACCGTCGAATAGAACTGCATGAGCGGTGGTATCACTACATCGTCGATGAACTCATACCAGAAGTGCGTCACTTCTCCAACGAGACATTCATTGTCACGGGCTGCTCGATGGGCGGCTACCATGCTGGTAACTTCTTCTTCCGTCGTCCCGACCTCTTCGATACACTGCTGGCTCTTAGCGGACTCTATTATGCGGGCTATTTCTTCCCGAACTATCAGGATTCGCTTATCTACGACAACTCACCTCAGGACTTCCTGCGCCAGATGCCTGACGACCACCCCAATTGGCATATCTATCGCCAGCGTCGCATCGTGATGTGTGTGGGGCAGGGTGCATGGGAGGATGAACTGCTCGACAGCACCCGTCAGATGGATGCCCTGCTGAAGGAGAAGGACGTGCCTGCCTGGATAGACTACTGGGGCTACGACTCAGCCCACGACTGGGCTTGGTGGCGCAAGCAGATAGTCTATTTCATGGATCATCTGCTTACGGAGGAAACGGTGGAATACGTTATCTGATGTATAGAATGGTAAGAATCACTACATACAAGCCATGCTACAAACAGGACTTTATCCGACTGAACAAACAGTGGATAGAATCCTATTTCAGAATGTGAAACGTATTTTCCTTGAAGGCAACACCCATTTAGAGGCCTCCATTTCACTTTACCGTAAACTTGGATTCAAGGAAATTCCATTGTCAGGAAATGCCTACGAGCGTTGCGATATACTGATGGAACTGGTATTATAGGGCGCTTTCAGTTATTTTTTCATCAAATTCACCAAAATACCAAACTATAGTGAGGTCAAATGCCTTGTGGATGGTATTTCATATCTGATAGTTTCGCTGTAACTTTGCACCCAGATACTTTAGCCATTTTACCAATTGTGAATTAAAGGGTAAGTCTATGGTAGTAACTAATAAGACCGAACAAGGCCGACAGTACAAGGAATATACTCGTGAGGCCGGCAGCCTTGGAGCTGCCTGTTTTTTTGTAGTTATTCTCTCGCTGAATCGCAAACCTCGCCTGCAATGAGGTCGAAATGCGGAGAGAGAGGGATTCGCGCTCGACCCGAAGGGGCGCTTTCATAAAGCGAAGCGACTGAAAGAACGTGAGAACCCGGATCGCATACACAAAAAGAGCAACCCTTGCGGATTGCTCTTTCTTGCGGAGAGAGAGGGATTCGAACCCCCGGTGCCTCTCAGCACGGTAGTTTTCAAGACTACTGTAATCGACCACTCTACCATCTCTCCAGTGCTTCGATTTCTTGAAATCGGCTGCAAAGGTACGGCTATTTTATGAATTAACCAAATTTTAAAGCAACTTTTTTGCTATTTCGATAGAAAATGAGTAATTTTGCACCGTGATTTATCCAAATAACTTCGAACATAAGCTCGGTTTTGATGAAATCCGACGGTTGCTGAAGGAGCGTTGCCTCAGTACGTTGGGTAAGGAAAAGGTGGATGAGATAGCCTTTTCCACAGATGCCGTGCAAGTGAACAAATGGCTGACACAGGTGCGCGAGTTCCGTAGGCTGCAGGAAGAGAAAGACGACTTCCCCATGCAGTATTTCTTCGACGTGAGAGAGGCCGTGAGCCGTATCCGGTTGGAGAACACGCATCTGGAAGAGGACGAGGTTTGGGACCTGAGGCGCTCGCTGGAGACGATTGCCAACATCGTGCGCTATCTGGAACAGGGTGCTGAGGAGACTGCCAGCAGTGAGCTGAACTATCCCTACCCTGCCCTGCATAGTCTGACGGAGGGTGTGATGACCTTCCCAGCCATGATCCGCCGCATCGACTCCATCCTCGACAAATTTGGAAAAATCAAGGACTCTGCCTCGATGACCCTTGCCAGTATCCGTCATGATCTGGAAAAGACGCAGAGCAGTATCTCGCGTACGTTATTTACGATCTTGCACACAGCCCAAAAGGACGGACTGGTGGATAAGGATGCTGCCCCCACCATGCGCGACGGACGACTGGTGCTGCCTGTGGCTCCCTCGGTGAAGCGCAGGATCAACGGTATCGTACATGATGAGAGTGCCACGGGAAAGACCGTGTTTATCGAGCCTGCCGAAGTGGTGGAAGCCAACAACAAGGTACGTCAGCTGGAAGCAGAAGAGCGCAGGGAGGTGATCCGCATCCTGACGGTGTTTACTGGTGAAGTAAGGCCCTACGTCAACGATATTCTCAACGCCTACCAGCTGTTGGCACAAATCGACCTGATACACGCCAAAGCAGAATGGGCGCGGCTTACGAAGGCTTTTGAGCCCACGGTGAACAACCAGCCCTACATCGATTGGATCCGTGCTGTACACCCACTGTTACAGCTCTCATTAGAGAAACAGGGCAAGAGCGTGGTACCGCTGGATATCACCCTCACCCAACCCAAACGCCTCTTAATCATCTCAGGTCCGAACGCCGGTGGAAAGTCAGTATGCCTGAAGACGGTTGGACTGTTGCAATATATGCTACAGTGCGGCTTGCCCATCCCCATCGGCGATCGCAGCACGACGGGTATCTTCCACCATATCCTCATCGACATCGGCGACGAGCAGAGCATTGAGAACGACCTCTCTACCTACTCGAGTCATCTGATGAACATGAAACAGATGATGAAGCAGGCCGATGCGCATACCTTATTATTAATAGATGAGTTTGGCAGTGGCACGGAACCCACCATCGGCGGTGCCATTGCAGAGGCGATGCTGAAGCAGTTCTGGAAAAAGCAGGCCTTTGGCGTGATTACCACCCACTATCAGAACCTGAAGCACTTTGCAGAGGATCACCCTGGTGTGGTGAACGGCGCGATGCTATACGACCGTCATCAGATGCAGGCCCTGTTCCAACTGGCCATCGGACAGCCTGGCAGCTCGTTTGCCATCGAGATAGCCCGTAAGACGGGGATCCCTGAGGAGGTGATCAAAGATGCCTCAGACATCGTGGGATCAGACTATATCCAGAGCGACAAGTACCTGCAAGACATCGTGCGTGACAAGCGCTACTGGGAAGGCAAGCGCCAGACCATCCATCAGCATGAGAAGTCGCTGGAGAGCAAGATCAACCGTTATGAGGACGAACTGACAGAGATCGACCGACAGCGCAAGGAGATTCTGCGCAAAGCCAAAGAGGAGGCCGAGGAGCTGTTGCGTGAGAGTAACAAGAAGATCGAGAATGCCATCCGTGAGATCAAGGAGGCTCAGGCAGAAAAGGAGCGCACGCGACAAGTGCGTGAGGAACTGACCGCCTTTAAGGACGAACTGGCAGGCATCGACACCAAAGACAATGACGAGGCCATCGCCCGCAAGATCCGACAGCTGCAGGAACGTAAGGAGCGTAAGGAGAAGCGAAGAGCAGAAAAAGCAGCCGAATTGGCTGCTGGGCAATCTGGGCAATCTAGCAAACCCAGTCCATCTAACCAGTCTAACAGACCCATCGCCCCTGGCGACACAGTGAGAATCAAGGGACTGACCTCTGTAGGCGAGGTGGAGAGCACTGACGGCAAGATGGCGGTGGTAATCTTCGGCGGGATGAAAACCAAGATGCGTGCCGACCGATTGGAACATGCTGAACTCACCAAGAGTCAGCTCTCCAAACAAGAGGAGCGTAACAACAATATCGCAGGTTCCTATGGCATGGTATCAAAGGATACGCGTGATGTGATCGATAACCGCAAACTGAATTTTAAACAAGATATCGACGTGAGAGGCATGAGAGGCGACGAGGCCATCAGTGCCATCACCTATTTTATCGATGATGCGATTCTGGTGGGCGTATCCAGAGTCAGAATTCTTCATGGCACAGGCTCAGGAATCCTACGCCAGTTGATACGCCAATATCTGGCCACTGTACCTAACGTTTCACACTTCAGAGACGAGCATGTACAGTTCGGAGGAGCAGGAATCACTGTCGTAGATTTGGAGTGATTTTTGAGGTATTTCGGGGTACCAATGCCATTTTTACACTTCTTGACATATGTCATGTGTGCGGACACAATTTTTATAAAAAACCCTAAAATATTTGCATAACTCGTTGATAATCCGTACCTTTGCAGCGGATTTGAGAAAATCTACGCGATTTTATATCGCTCATTGATGAGAAAATCTAAAGGATAACGCGGTTTCTCGCGATGAGATATCCGCCTAAAGTATAGAGATATGATTCAAATGGTAAAGAAAGCAAGTTTAGTCATGATGACGCTTGCAATGTGTTGCTTCACTGCTGCGGCAGGTAACAATGCAACTAAAGGAATGAAAGCAGAAGCTTTTAACTGGAATCCGATCATGGATGCAATCATCCAAGTGGAAAGCGAAGGAAATCCAAACGCCGTGAGTGGGAACTCAGTAGGTGTGATGCAGATTACTCCGATACTTGTGAGGGAATGCAATGACATCCTCGAGAAGATGAAGAGTAAGAAGCGCTTTACGATGAACGACCGCTTCAGCGTTTCCAAGTCGAAAGAGATGTTCCTTCTGATTCAATCGTATCATAACCCGACAAATAGCATTGAGAAAGCTATTCGCTCCTGGAACGGAGGTATGAGGTACAGTGTTCGAGCAACTAATAGGTACTACAAGAAGGTTATGAGTAGAATGAAGTAGATTAATCTATTTCTTGAACTATACAAATCCGGCTGTCAGTCAAAACTGATAACCGGATTTTTTTATAGAGGCAGGATTCGCGCTCGGCCCGAAGGGACGCTTGCGAAGCGAAGCGGAGCAAGAACGTGCGACCGGGAGCACGTGAAGGATCCTGGCCCCCGCAAAACAAAAGAAGCCCAAGCGTAAGCTTGAGCTTCAATAGTTGCGGAGGCAGGATTCGAACGTGCGACCTCCAGGTTATGAGCCTGGCGAGCTACCAACTGCTCCACTCCGCGATGTTAATTTTACCTGATTTAGCAGGCGATTTCTTCAAATCGGCTGCAAAGGTACAACTATTTTTCGAATTACACAAATATTTGAGCCGTTTTTTTGGAAAATCGACATTTTTAGAACTTTTTCCGACTTTTTTCTTGCTCAATTCAAAGAAAAAGCCTAATTTTGCACACTGTAATTGCAATGTGCAATCCATAAATCGAAGGAGGACTCAAAATATGTCAATATCCAAGACTAGACAGAAATTAGTTGATGTGGCTCGCCAGCTGTTTGCCAAGAACGGGTTGGAGAACACCACCATGAACGATATAGCGATCCAATCGGGAAAGGGGCGGCGTACACTCTACACCTATTTCAAATCGAAAGAAGAGATCTATTACGCCGTCATCGAAGGAGAGCTTGAGCGCCTGAGCGACAAACTCGACGAAGTGGCAGCCCGCAAGATACGTCCACAGGACAAGATTATCGAACTGATCTATACCCACCTGAGTATGATTCGTGAGACGGTGGTGAGAAACGGCAACCTGCGTGCTGAGTTCTTCCGCAACATCTGGATGGTGGAGAAGGTGCGCAAGCATTTCGATGATGCCGAGATTGAGCTCTTCCGTAAGGTCTATACCGAAGGGAAGGAGGATGGTGAGTTTGACATCGACAACGTGGATCTCGTAGCCGACATCACCCACTACTGTATCAAAGGTCTGGAGGTGCCATACATCTACGGACGTATCGCCCACGGTATGAAGGAGGAGGACACGAAGCCCCAGGTGGCAAAGGTGGTCTATGGCGCCTTGGGTAAGTTTCAGAGACGTTAAAGATTAAACATTAAATATTAAACATTAAACATTTATTATGGGATTATTAGAAGGTAAGACAGCGCTGATTACAGGTGCTGCACGCGGTATCGGAAAAGCTATCGCATTGAAGTTCGCCTCTGAGGGCGCAAACATCGCATTCACCGACCTGGCAATCAATGAAGAGACAGAGCAGGAAATCGCAGCTCTGGGTGTGAAGGCCAAGAGCTATGCCTCAAACGCTGCCGACTTCGCTCAGACAGAGGAAGTGGTGAAGGCTGTGAAGGAGGATTTTGGTTCTATCGATATCCTCGTCAACAATGCAGGTATCACCAAGGATGGTCTGATGCTGCGCATGACTGAGCAGCAGTGGGATGCTGTGATTGCAGTGAACCTGAAGTCGGCTTTCAACTTCATCCATGCCTGTGTGCCTGTGATGATGCGTCAGCGCGGCGGTTCTATCATCAACATGGCCTCTGTGGTAGGTGTGCATGGTAACGCAGGTCAGGCCAACTATGCCGCTTCAAAGGCTGGTCTGATTGCCCTGGCCAAGAGTATCGCCCAGGAGATGGGTCCCAAGGGCATCCGTGCCAACTCGATTGCCCCAGGCTTCATTGAGACAGCCATGACAGCCCAGCTCTCTGAAGAGATTCGTGAGGAGTGGAAGAAGAAGATTCCTCTGCGCCGTGGTGGTCAGGTAGAGGATATTGCCAATGTCGCTACCTTCCTCGCCTCTGACCTCTCAAGCTATGTCAGCGGTCAGGTCATCCAGGTTGATGGTGGCATGAACATGTAAGCCATATGGAGGTCGTTTACGAGGACAACCATATCATTATAGTCAATAAACAGAGCGGGGAGATCGTACAGGGCGATAAGACTGGCGATCGCCCCCTCTCTGATATTGTAAAGGACTATATCAAGGAGAAGTACCAGAAGCCGGGGGCTGTGTTCCTGGGTGTGGTGCATCGCCTGGATCGTCCTGTCTCAGGACTGGTGGTCTTTGCCCGTACCTCAAAGGCACTCACCCGCCTGAACAAGATGTTTGCCGAGGGTGAGGTGCATAAGACTTATTGGGCTATTGTGAAAAACACGCCCCACGAGCCAGAAGGCACATTGATTCATTGGCTGGTGCGCAACGAGAAGCAGAACAAATCCTATGCCTACGATCACGAGCGCCCCAATGCCAAGAAGGCCATCTTAAAATACCGTGTCATCGGCCACTCTGCCAACTACAGTCTGTTGGAAGTGCAGCTGATGACAGGTCGCCACCATCAGATCCGCTGTCAGTTGGCAGCGATGGGTTGTCCCATCAAGGGCGATCTGAAGTATGGGGCCCCCCGAAGCAATCCTGATGGCAGCATCTCTCTGCTGTCACACAGCGTGGCGTTCATCCATCCCGTATCAAAAGAACGGATCACCGTAGAGGCTCCCCTCCCCGATGATCCGTTATGGCAGGCTTTCGCTATTTTTTTTCAAAAAAGCTTTGCCTTTCATCAGAAATGATGTAATTTTGCACACAATTTATAATAAGAATGGTATATAGAATTGCCGATAATATAACCTCCCCATTGGGCATGACCAGCGCGCAGAATTATCAGGCCGTAAAAGCAGGCCATTCTGCTCTGGCGTGTTATTCTGATTGGTGGGATATTCCTACTCCTTTTACAGCAGCATTATTGAGTTCTTCGCAAAACCAGGCGTTGTATCTGGCAGGTATGACTCGCTTCGAGTCGCTGGTGATACATTCTGTCACGCAGGCACTCGAACATACCGACATCGATATCGCCTCCCCTCGCGTGGTCTTCATCCTGAGCACAACCAAGGCCAATGTGGAGCTGTTGGGCGACCCTAAGGCCACCCCGGAGCTGTTGCACCCAGGTGAGAGTGCGCATCGGATTGCCAGGCATCTGGGGATGACCACCGAGCCGATAGTAGTATGCAACGCCTGTGTGTCGGGACTGTGTGCACTGATTCTGGCAGAGCGCCTTCTCACAGAGAAGTTTTACGACTATGCCATTGTCTGCGGGGCCGATGTGCTCTCTCGCTTTGTCATCTCTGGTTTCCAGTCGTTTAATTCGATGGATGCCAATCCTTGTCGGCCTTACGACATCGAGCGTCTGGGCATGAACCTTGGAGAAGCGGCAGCCACGATGATCCTTTCCGGCGAGACAACCGGTCATCAGGATGGCTGGGCGCTCTTACAAGGCACCATCCGCAATGATGCCCATCATATCAGTACACCTTCCAACAAAGGAGAGGGTGCCTATCGTGCGATGGCTCCCCTACTCCAACAGGTCAACAAAGCCGAGCTGGCACTGGTGAATGCCCACGGCACGGCCACGATGTTTATGGACCAAATGGAGGCGGTGGCGCTCCACAGGGCCGGACTCTCGGATATGCCCGTCAACAGCTACAAGGGGTACTTCGGACACACCTTAGGGGCCGCTGGCGTGTTGGAGACGATCCTCACGATACATGCCCTCGACGATCATACGATTCTCGGCACGCGTGGTTTCCAGGAGTTGGGCGTTTCCGTACCCATCCAAGTGTCAGCGGAAGCCAAGTCAACCGACAAGCGCAGTTTCCTGAAACTCATTTCCGGCTTCGGAGGCACTAATGCGGCGCTATTGGTCACTGCCGACACGCAGGTGCAACAGCGTCAGGTGGCCTTGCCAAAGACCCATCAGAGCCATCGGGTGATACTCACGCCAGATGGACTGACCATCGACGGGAAAGCCATCCCCACCACAGCCACAGGAAAGGCACTGCTCACAGAGCTCTATCGCACCCATGTGGGCGACTATCCCAAGTTCTATAAGATGGATGGTTTGAGTAAATTAGGATTTTTAGCTTCTGAGCTGTTGATGGCATGCGAGAACGAAGAGCAGCCCACCCCTGATGAGCAGCGGGCAGTGATCCTCTTCAACCACTCCTCGTCGATTGATACCGACCGGCATTATCTGGCATCGATCCAGCCCGATAGCTATTTCCCGAGTCCTTCGCTTTTTGTCTATACCCTCCCGAATATTGTCACGGGTGAGATTGCCATCAGGCATCACCTGCACGGGGAGACGTCTTTCTATAGTCTCGCCGCTCGCAACGAACAGCTCATGCCGCTGATCCAACAGGCAGCCCTGAGCGATGAGGCAACCCAAAGTCTGTTGACCGGCTGGATCGACTACGAGGACGATGCCCATTTCCTGGCCGATATGTATATTCTGAAAACCCATCCAACCGCATGAGCCTATGAAGAAAGTCGTCAAGTGGATTGGGATTGCGGTGCTCACACCCCTGCTGCTGTGCCTGCTACTCGCCATACTGATTTACCTGCCCCCTGTTCAGAACTGGGCGGTCAGGAAGGTGGCAGCCGTTGCCTCCGAGAAGACAGGCATGGAGATCACAGTAGGCCATGTCAGCTTGGCATTCCCCCTCGATCTGCAGCTTGACGATTTCAAGGCGATCAAGCAAAACGACTCCCTGCCGCAGGTAAGAGACACCATCGCAGACGTACACCGTCTGATTGCCGATGTCCGACTCCTGCCTTTGTTCCGCAGCCAGGTTGTGATCGACGAACTCTCATTCCATCAGGCCCGTATCAACACCAACGGCTTTATCAGCGACCTGCGTATCAAAGGTGATTTGCAGGAGCTGTGGCTCTCTTCTAAGGGCATCGATCTCGACAAGGAGACCGTTGAGGTGAACGGTGCCCGGTTACAACAGGCTCGTCTGGACATTGCGCTCAATGATACGGCAGCTGCCGACACGACACCATCCACCTTGAAGTGGCGCATCCATGCAGACAGTCTCACCATCAGCCAGACAGGCTTCAAGCTCCATCTGCCGGGCGACACCCTGAACGTCAGTGGGTTCCTCGACAGGTTTGTGGCCCGCCAAGCCCATATCGACATTGGCAATAATATTTATGAGGTGGGAAGTCTCGACTGGAACAACGGCACCTTGGCCTACGACAACAGATTCGAGCCTGAGACAGACGGTTTCGATCAGCATCATATCGCCATCGGCAACATCAATCTCGGCATCGACCGGATCAAATGTACGCCAGACAGCACCTCGTTCTTTGTACGAAAGACATTCCTAAGGGAAAAGAGCGGCATTGAGGTGAACGAGTTCACGGGCGGCATCACCCTCGACTCTGCCTATAACCACATCCGACTGCCCCTCACCACCCTGAAGACGGCCGACTCCAACATCATGGCAGAGGCCGATATAGACTTGACGGCCTTCGACGATCAGAACCCAGGACAGATGAAGGTGCGCCTCTTCGCACAGTTAGGCAAGCAAGACATCGAGAGATACGTGGGCCAGCTGCCCCAGAAGTTCATGGAGCATTTCCCCAATCATCCGCTGAACATCCGAGGCTCCATCAACGGAAACATGAAGCAGTTGGATGTGACAGGCATCGACATCGATCTGGCCACAGCTGTCCATGCGTCGATCAAAGGCAAGGCAGAGAACGTCACAGACCTCAACCGCATGAAGGCCGACATCGCAGTGAATGGCAAGACCCAGGAGCTGAACTTCCTCATCGCACTGGTCGATCCCAAGATGAGCGGCACCTATCGCATTCCCAATGGCGTGGAGATCGACGGAAGAGTGAGAGCCAATGGCACCCGCTACACCACCGACATGACGCTGCACGAAGGCAAAGGAAACATGAAACTGAAAGGCAGCACGCTCATCCCCCTCAATGCCAAGGGTGCGTTGACACCGGAGCTGATGACCTATGAGGCAGAAGTCAGCATCAACGAACTCAACATCCACCATTTCCTGCCCAAAGACTCTATCTACACCCTCTCTGCCGATATCAAGGCTAAGGGACATGGCACAGACTTCTTCTCAAGACAGAGTCGTCTGGAGGCGGATGCCAACGTACGACTGCTGAAATACGGCTATATGAACCTCGACAACCTGACAGCCGCTGCGACGCTCACTGATGGACGCGCGCAAGCCAGTCTGACCGGTCATAATGAGATCTTCGATGGGAACATGGCGATCGACATGCTGCTCAACACGAAGAAGATAGAAGGTTCAGTCAGCGCCGACCTCAAGAAAGCCGATCTCTTCCGAATGCGACTTGTGGATAAACAGCTGACGATAGGCACCAACGGCAGTCTGAACATCAACACGGATATGAAACAGACCCACTACGTCAGTGGACGCCTCAATGCGTTGTATGTCAAGGATGGCAAGAAGACCTATAATCCTGGCGACGTGGGCATATTGCTCAAGCTGAATACCGACACCACCGTTGTGAGGGCACAGAGTGGCGACTTCATCCTGAAACTGGATGCGATGGGCGGTTATGAACAGGTGCTCAGACAGGCGAACGTGTTATCCGACTCCATCATGGCGCAGTATGAGAACAGGATCATCAACCAGCCTTCCATCAAGGCTTTGCTCCCCGTGGTCAAACTCCATCTGGAAAGCAAACGCGAGAACCCTATCGCCCATTTCTTCAGAGCCATCGGCATCGACTTCAAAGAGCTGGATCTTGACCTCACGACCTCTCCGGAGACAGGTATTAACGGCCAGAGTCATATCTACGCCTTAAACTACGACAGCACCCGTATCGACACCATCCGCCTGAACCTCACGCAAAAGGGAGACAGGTTCACCTATCAGGGCCAGGTACGCAACAACCGCAAGAACCCGCAGTTCGTATTCAACTGCCTCATCGACGGACATGTCCACGACCATGGGGCACTGGCAGGCTTGCGATTCTACGACAAGGAAAACAAACTGGGTATGCGCATCGGTGCCACCGTCGATATGGAGTCCGACGGTCTGCGGTTCAAACTGCTTCCCCAGCGCCCCACCATCGGTTATCAGGAATTCAATCTGAATGAGGACAACTACATCTTCCTGGCCCGCAACAAACATATCAAGGCCCATGTTGACCTGGTGACCGACGACAAGACAGGTATCAAGATCTATACGGAGAATCAGGACTCCACGATGCAACAGGATCTCACGGTCTCCTTGAATCGCATCGACCTGAAGCGGATCACTTCCGTGATTCCCTACCTGCCTCGCATGACGGGTTCACTCAATGGCGACTATCACATCCTGCAAGACCATGACGGCCGTTTCTCGGTGGCTTCCGACATGGCGGTGCATCAGTTCACGTATGAAGGATCCCCACTTGGGAATATCAGCACGGAAATGGTGTATATGATGAAAGAGGATAACGCCCATGCCGTTGAGGCACGACTGATGCGCGACGATGAGGAGTTCGGCCTGCTCAGTGGTACCTATCGCGACGATGGTGAAGGCCAGATCGATGCCACCTTTGCGATGACCCGTACCCCCCTCTCACTCATCAACGGTTTCATTCCTGATAAGATCATCGGTCTGGAAGGTTACGGCGATGGCACCCTCGACATTCATGGCAGTCTGGTTCATCCCGATGTCAATGGGGAAGTGTATGTCGATTCGGCCTATCTCATCAGTGTTCCCTACAGCGTTCGCATGCGGTTTGATAACGACCCCATCCGTGTCGTAGGCTCTCATCTGCTGCTCGAGAACTTCGGACTTTATGCCTATAATGAGGAACCGTTGAACATGATGGGCGATATAGACTTCTCCGACACCGACCATATCCATATCGACCTCCGCATGCGTGCCCAGAACCTGCTGCTGATCAATTCGAAGCAGGAACCCGACGCCATCGCCTGGGGTAAGGCTTATGTGAATATGTTCGCACGCATGCAAGGTCCGCTGGATCAGATGAAGATGCGGGGCCGGCTGGATCTGCTGGGCTCTAGCGACCTGACCTATATGCTGCTCGACTCCCCGCTGTCTGCCGATAACCGTCTGAATGAGCTGGTGAAGTTTACCGATTTCAGCGACTCTACCCAGACCGTCATTGTACGTCCCACACCGACAGGCTTCGAAGCCGATCTGAGCGTAAACATCTCCCAAGGTGCACGCATCGTCTGCTACCTGAATAACGACCAGTCAAACTATGTGGATCTGATCGGTGGTGGCGACCTCCGTATGAAATACGACATGGAAGGCATCGACCTGAAGGGGCGCTATACCCTGACCAGCGGTGAGATGAAATACTCCTTACCGGTGATTCCGCTGAAGACCTTCACAGTCAAGGACGGCAGTTATGTGGAGTTCACAGGCGATCCCTATAACCCGAAACTGAATATCACAGCCACCGAACAGGTGAAGGCAACTGTCGGCAATGATGACGGACCAAGCAGGAGTGTCCTCTTCGACTGCGGTGTGGCCATCACGAAGACCCTGAAAGACATGGGTGTGGCCTTCACCATTGAGGCGCCGGAAGACAATGGTATCAACGGTGAACTCGCCACGATGACAGATGAGCAGCGAGGCAAGCTGGCGGTGGGCATGATCTCCACGGGCATGTACCTGGCTGACGGTAATACAGGCGGCTTCTCCATGAACTCCGCCCTCAGCTCCTTCCTGCAGAGCGAGATCAACAGCATCGCAGGCTCTGCCCTGCGGACCCTCGACCTCAGCGTGGGCATCGACAATACCACCGATGCCACAGGAGCGATGCATACCGACTACTCCTTTAAGTTTGCCAAGCGTTTCCTCGACAACCGCCTGAAGGTGCAGATTGGCGGCAAGGTATCCACGGGTTCGACCATGGAAGGACAAACGAAATCATTCTTCGATAATGTAACGATGGAATACCGTCTGAACCAGGATGCCACCCAGTATATCAAGGTGTTCTATAAGCAGAACTCCTTCGACTGGCTTGATGGCTACACCAGCGAGTTTGGAGCGGGTTTCATCTGGCGACGCAAGATGAACTACTTCTGGGATATCTTCCGCCCCACGAAAAAGGAGCCCCAGCGCACAATGATGCGGCGTTCGCCCGCTCCTAATGTCATTTCGAGCGAAGTCGAGAAATCTCCCAATCAACTCGAAACGAACGACAACCAGACGAAGAGATCTCTCCACTCACTCCGTTCGGTCGAGATGACAGATAGTATAAAGTCAGACACTATTAAAGTACAAAGATGACAATAAAACTTTTGCGCCATACCATATTCATCATCGCCCTGCCGATTCTGGCATCCTGCTCGATGACCAAGGGGCTCCCTGAAGACGATCAGCTCTTCACGGGCTTGAAGAAGACCATCTGGACCGACGCCCCCGAGGAGAGTCCTTACCAGGATCATCTCGAGGCCACGATGGATGAGGTGGAAGCAGCACTTGCCACCGAACCGAATGGTTCACTCTTCGGCAGTAGTCATTACACCGTGCCCTGGTCATGGCATCTGTGGGTCTATAACAAATATTCAGGCAAGAACTCGAAGTTTGCCAAGTGGATGACCAAGAGTTTTGGTAAGCCCCCTGTGCTGATGAGCAAGGTGAACCCCACCCTACGCGCCTCGGTGGCACGCTCTGTCTTGCAGAACAACGGCTACTTCCGTGGAAACGTCACCTATGAGCTCTTCCCCCAGAAGAACCCGAAGAAGTGTAAGATTGGCTATACCGTGACCTTCGACTCGCTCTACACCATCGACGCCATGCAATACGTGAACTTCCCCAGGGAGATGCAGGCCCTGATCGACTCCACCAGTGAGGACCGGGCCATCCGCAGCAACGACCCTTTCAGCGTGAATGCCCTGGATGCGGAGCGTAACCGTGTGAGTCTGCTCTTCCGCAACAACGGCTATTATTATTACAACACCAACTACGCGTCGTATCTCGCCGATACCTTTGCGGTGGACAACAAGGCCAGCCTCAGGTTCCAGATGGCAGAAGGCCTGCCGCCTGAAGCCCTTCACAAATGGTATATCGGCAACATCGATATTCTCTTCCGCAGATCCATGGCAGAACAGCTGACCGACTCGATTAAGCGCCGGCATCTGACGATACACTACAGCGGTAAGAAATCACCGATCCGGCCCAGTGTCATTCTCAAGGATATGCGTCTCCGCCCTCGCCAGGAGTACAGCTATGACAAACTGCAGGAGTCGGCATCGCTCATCAACTCCAACGGTATATTCAGCAACACCGACTTCCGGTTTACGCCACGACCCAATACCGACACCCTCGATCTCCGCCTGAGTTGTACCTTCGACAAGCCTTATGATTTCTACATCGAAGGCAATGCCATCGGACGCACCAATGGGCGTTATGGCCCCATGTTAAAGGTGGGTATCACCAAGCGCAACACCTTCCGTGCAGCCGAGAAGCTGGATATCAACCTGCATGGCTCCTATGACTTCTCGGTGAACGACAAGTCGCGTGAGAGCAACTACCAGGTGGGTGCCGATGTCTCCTTGGAATTCCCCCGCCTGATCATCCCCTTCTATGATCCATTCCGCATCCGTATCAAACGTGATGAGAATGGGCGTATCATCCGTCGCAGACGCTTCTTTGCCACCCCCACCACGCTGGCGAAGATTTCTGCGGATGTCATCAGCCGACCGGATTACTACAGGATGACTGTCGTCTCTGGTGAATGGACCTACAGCTGGCAGCGGACAGCGACCAGCCGTCATGAGTTTTCCCCCCTGACGGTGAAGTACCAGTTCAAGAACACGGTGACGGCCAAGTTCGACTCCCTGGTGCAGGAGAACCCCTACCTCAACAGGACGATGGGCGACTACTTCATCCCGAAGATGCGCTATACCTATATCTACACCAGTCCCACCACCCTGCGCCATCCCATCCGCTGGGAGGCCACCATTGAGGAGTCAGCCAACCTGCTGTCGTTGGCAGGTGTCATCTTTGGCAAGGACTGGAATGCCAGAGACAAGCGCCTCTTCAACAACCCCTATGCCCAGTTCCTCAAGTTCGAGTCCGACTTCACGAAGACCTGGTCTGTGGGCGATGCATCGAGTCTCGTAGGCCATGTCAACACCAGTGTGGTCTGGTCTTACGGCAACAACATGGAAGCCCCTTACAGTGAGGAGTACTACGTCGGTGGTGCCAACAGTATCCGCGCTTTCGCGGTCCGTGACATCGGTCCCGGTGCCTTCTCCGACCGTGGCGCTTCTGGTAAACAGTGGAAACAGTGGTTCTACCTGATGCGTAATGGTGATCTGAAGTTCGTGGCCAACCTGGAGTACCGCATGCCCCTCTTTGGTAACATGAAGGGGGCTGTGTTCTTCGACGCAGGTAACGTGTGGCGCCTGAAGAAGCCAGACGACTACGATAGCTTAGACGCCGACTATAAGGAATGGCTCGACGACATGTTCTTCAAGCCCTCCCGTTTCCTCAACGATATTGCGCTGGGCACAGGTCTCGGTCTGCGTTATGACATGGGCTTCCTGGTGGTTCGTGTGGACTGGGGTATTGCCCTCCACCTCCCCTGCAACAATGGCATCTCAAAGTATTTCTTCAATGTCGAGCGATTCAGGGATCTCCACACCCTCCACTTCGCCATCGGCTATCCGTTCTAAAAAAATAATGTTCTTATGTTCTTATTATCAAAAAAAAATAGTAATTTTGCAGGCAAATTAACAAACTAATTGATAAAGCAATATGAAACCAACTCTTTTTCTGCTGGCAGCAGGTATGGGCAGCCGTTATGGCGGTCTGAAGCAACTCGATGGTCTGGGCCCCAATGGTGAGACCATCATGGATTATAGTATTTACGATGCCATCCAGGCCGGATTCGGCAAGATTGTATGGGTCATCCGCAAGGACTTTGAGGAGCAGTTCCGTACCCAGATTCTCTCGAAGTACGAGGGTAAGGTGAAGTGCGAGCTCTGTTTCCAGGCACTCGATGCCCTGCCTGAGGGTTTCTCAGTGCCTGAGGGTCGTCAGAAGCCCTGGGGCACCAACCATGCGGTGCTCATGGGTAAGGATGTCATCAAGGAGCCGTTCTGCGTCATCAACTGCGACGACTTCTACAACCGCGATGCCTTCATGGTCATCGGTAAGTATCTGGCCAACCTCCCCGAGGGTGCCAGAAACCAGTATGCGATGGTAGGTTTCCGCGTGGGCAACACCCTCTCTGAGAATGGTACCGTGGCACGTGGCATCTGCTCGAAGAACGCCCAAGGCCATCTCACCACCGTGGTGGAGCGCACAGAGATCGTACGTTGTGCAGCCGATGGCTCGAATGCCGGTGCAGCCACAGAGCCTATCCGTTATAAGGATGAGAACGGCCAGTGGGTAGAGGTAGCCGACAACACCCCTGTCTCCATGAACATGTGGGGCTTCACGCCCGATTACTTCGAGTATTCCGAGGCCGAGTTCAAGACCTTCCTCAGCGATCCGAAGAACATGGAGAACCTGAAGGCCGAGTTCTTCATCCCGCTGATGGTCAACAAGCTCATCACCGAAGGTACAGCCACCGTTGAGGTGCTCGACACCACCTCGAAGTGGTTTGGTGTAACCTATGCTGCCGACCGCGACACCACCGTGGCCCGCATCCAGCAGTTGGTAGATGAAGGTGTTTATCCGAACAAGCTGTTTTAAATGGACATCAATCTCATAACCGAAGATCAGCTGGCCCGCCTGAGCCAGCTGATTTCTTCCGCGAATACCATTCTCATCACCTGTCACAAGAGTCCTGACGGCGATGCCATCGGTGCCAGTTTAGGCTGGGCAGAATACCTGCGCACCATCGGTAAGGATCCTGTGGTGATTGTGCCCGACCAGTATCCAGACTTCCTGAAATGGATGCCCAACACCGAGAAGATTGTGCGTTATGACAAGCACCGCGACAAGGCCGACATGCTCTTTAAGATTGCAGACCTTGTGTTCTGTCTCGACTATAACACCCCCAGTCGTGTGGAGGATATGGAGCCGGCACTCCTCAGTGCCTCTGCCCCCAAGGTGCTCATCGATCATCACCTCTCCCCCGATGTGCCGGCCGAGCTCACCATCTCTGAGCCGGAGGCCAGCAGCACCTGTGAGCTGGTGTTCCGTCTGGTGTGGCAGCTGGGCGGGTTTCCCCAGATGGGCAAGGCGTTCGCTGTTCCCATCTATTGCGGGATGATGACCGACACAGGCGGTTTCACCTATAACTCCAGTCATCCGGAGATCTATGCCATCATCAGTGAACTGCTCACCAAGCACATCGACAAGGATAAGATTTATCGCCATGTCTATCATAACTACAGTGAGGACCGCATCCGCCTGATGGGATATGTGATGTATGAGAAGCTGGTCTATCTGCCGCAGTATCATGCGGCCTACTACGCCCTCACCCGCGAGGAGCTGCAGCGTTTTCATTTCGTCAAGGGCGATGCCGAGGGCTTGGTCAACATCCCCCAGCAGATCAAGGGACTGAAACTCTCCATCTCGTTGCGTGAGGACACGGAGAAAGACCATCTGATCTGGGTAAGCCTCAGGTCGGTGGATGACTTCCCTGCCAATCAGGTGGCCGAGCAGTTCTTCAATGGCGGCGGACATTTGAATGCGGCCGGTGGCCGCCTCAATGGCACCATCCAGGATGCCATCGCCACCGTCACCCAGGCCCTCCAGGCCTTCGCCCCAAAGCTTCGAGCATAACCCCTGTATTCTTTTTCTTTCGTCACCGAAAGAGAAAGAACCAAAAAGAAAGGTGCGAAAACGTCCTGAGCTCGGAGGCCGGATGTAATATTATCGTAATCATTCAATGAACTCGCTACGCTCAAACAGCATTTCATGTCGATTTGCTTGTCTCGCTACGCGATACAAGAATCGAAGAAGATTCCGATAATAGTACATCCTATGAATACCTCCTCGTGCGGAATGTTTTCGAGAATTAAATTCGAGAAAACATGGAGTACGAAGTGCGGTAATCGGCTTTGCTGCTTGCTACCGCAGGGACGCAAGAATGTTTTCGAGAAAACATAAAAATATACCCCGGACCTTTGATGGTCCGAGGGTACCTTAATGTAAGAGCGACAGGAGGAGCGGTTGCATCCTCCCCATATAGGGGGAGGCCTTGGAGGGGGTGGATGCTTCTTTGCTTCTTTCTTCGCGCCGAAGAAAGTAAGGAATTCGCAGGGCAGAGCCCTGCAGCATAAAAAAAAGGGATTCTGTTGAATCCCTTTTTTTATTGCATGTCGTAAACGACTTGCATTAACTTTTTGCCCAATTCATCCGCCTCTGGCATGGTCTGGGCCTCACTATACACACGGATAATCGGTTCGGTGTTCGATTTCCGCAGATGCACCCACTTGTCAGGGAAGTCAATCTTCACACCGTCGATGTCATTCACCTTCGCCTCCGGATCCTGGGCAAACAGCTCCTTCACCTTCACCAGGATGGCATCCACATCCGTCTCTGGTGTCAGGTCGATACGGTTCTTCGCGATCTGATAGTCGGGGAAGGTCTTACGCAGCTCACTGGCGGTACAGCCCTTCTGGGCGAGACTCGACAGGAACAGGGCGATACCCACGAGGGCATCACGGCCATAGTGGCTCTCCGGATAGATCACGCCACCATTACCTTCACCACCGATCACGGCACCCACCTCTTTCATCTTCGTGGTCACGTTCACCTCACCCACGGCGGCAGCGGTATAGACACCACCATGCTTCTCGGTCACATCCCGCAGGGCACGGGTAGAGCTCAGGTTCGACACGGTATTGCCCACCGTATGAGAGAGCACATAGTCAGCTACCGACACGAGCGTGTATTCCTCACCAAACATGGTACCATCCTCACAGATAAAGGCCAGGCGATCCACATCGGGATCCACCACGATACCCAGGTCGAAGCCGCCCTTTCGCATCTGGTCCATGATACCCTGCAGGTTCTTCTCCAGGGGCTCAGGGTTATGGGCGAAGTCACCTGTACAGGCACTGTTTAGGATCTCATAGTCCACCCCCAGCTGCTTGAAGAGCTCGGGTAGGATGATGCCACCCACGGAGTTGATGGTATCCACGCACACCCGGAACTTCCGGGCCTGGATCGCTTCACGATCCACGAGTTTCAAACCCAGCACGGCATCGATGTGACGCTGGTTATAGCTGTCATCCACTGTCAACTGTCCCAGCTGGTCCACCTCGGCATAGTTAAAGTCCTCTGCCTCTGCCAGCCGCAGCACCTCTGCGCCATCAGCCGCTGTCAGGAACTCCCCCTCCTTGTTCAGGAGTTTCAGGGCGTTCCACTGTCGGGGGTTATGCGAGGCTGTGATGATGATACCACCATCAGCGCCGGCCATCCTCACGGCCAACTCCGTCGTAGGTGTCGTGGCATAGCCGATGTCGATCACATCATAGCCCATGCCCATGAGCGTTCCTACTACTACGTTACGAACCATCAGGCCAGAGATACGGCCATCACGGCCCACCACAATCAGTGGCTTTTCGCCACTGACTACACCTTTCTCATTCTTTTGGCCACCGATAAAGGTGGCGTAGGCTGTGGTAAACTTCACAATATCAAGGGGGTTCAGCGTGTCACCGGTCTTACCGCCGATGGTACCGCGAATACCGGAAATAGATTTTATTAATGTCATAATCAAACTTCTCTTTCGAAGGTTATCTCATAATAATAAGGTATCACATTACTCGAGGCATACGCATGACCTTGCGTATGGGGCACGATCACACAGATCTTGGCGCACTCCTCATTCTCATTCGTCGGATGACCGATTTTGATATACGGCATAGCCACCAGCCAACCAGAAGGTACCGCTGCGGAATTGTATGATTTAAACATCAAGCCATTCAGGAACTGAGCCGTATAGACACTCGATGAACGGGAGATGGCGATCATGTCGGGCAACCAGGCATACTTGGAGTTGTTGTTGGTCAGCTGAATCGAGTCAGCATAGATATTATACTCCATAAAACGGCTCGCAATCGTAGCCTTTCCCTTGTCTTCGAGCTTCTCACCACAGCCCATCCGCACGATCTGCAGATACACGCCGTTCTTATCAAACTTCACGAACTCGTTTTTCGTGAGATCCGTGGTCTCACCCTGTTTCTTAAACTGATCCTCACTGATTACGGTGATGTTGCGATCAGAGATGAACTTGGAGATCGCATTGCGCTCCTTCTCCTTCTTGTCACTATACGTCTCGTAATTGTTGCAACTGCTCACCACCACAGCGAGTGTCATCAAGAGGAATACTATTTTCTTCATCATTCTTTTATTGTCTGTTTATGCTTGATCCAGCACCTCATACTCCGAGTTCTTGCTCTTGTACTCCGGCACAATCTCTTTCATTTTCTTCACAGTGGCCATATTGTCATACTGCTTCGAGAGCTCCACCAGGTCATCGATAGCCTGGCGCACCTGCTCATAGTCATACTCACGCACCTGGGCGATACGGATCTTCTCATGGAAGGTGGGCTTCGTACCCTCCAGCTCGTTGAGCACCTCCTCATAGAGTTTCTCACCAGGTCGCAGCCCTGTAATCTCGATTTCCACATTCTTCGCGCCCGAGAGCTTGATCATACGCTTGGCCAGGTCGATGATCTTCACGGGCTGTCCCATGTCAAACACGAAGATCTCACCGCCATTACCTTTCACGCCGGCCTCCAGCACGAGCTTACAGGCCTCGGGGATCAGCATGAAGAAACGCACGATGCGCTCATCAGTCACCGTCAGCGGACCACCCCGCTTGATCTGCTCCCTGAACAGGGGGATCACCGAACCGTTAGAGCCCAACACATTACCGAAACGTGTGGTCACAAACTGGGTGGGCGCATTGATCTTCTTCAGCTTGATGGCCTGGTCGAGACTCTGCACATAGATCTCGCAGATACGCTTCGAGCAGCCCATCACATTCGTGGGGTTCACCGCCTTGTCGGTAGAGATCATCACGAATTTCTTCACCCCGTATCTCACGGCGGTGTCGGCAATCACCTTCGTGCCATAGATATTGTTCAGCACAGCCTCCGAGGGGTTGTCCTCCATCATGGGCACATGCTTATAGGCAGCCGCATGGAACACGTAGTCGGGCTTGTATCTCTTGAAGAGCGTATCCATACGCGTCTTTCGGCTGATGCTCGTCACGATGGTCAGCGCCTGCACGTCGGGGAACTCCTTCGCCATCATCAGACGCACGTCGTGCATCGGTGTCTCAGCCTGGTCGATAAGGATCATATGGGCGGGCTTATAGGCAGCCACCTGTCTCACGATCTCAGAACCGATACTGCCAGCAGCACCGGTGATAAAGACGGTGGTGCCTGTCAGCATCTCACCGAGTGACTTCATATCCACCCTGATCTCATCACGGGGCAACAGCTCTTCCACCGACACCTCATGGATATGCATGTCGGCGTCCTGCATGCTGTTAACATCCTCCGTATTCATCTCCTTGGCGATCGTGGTCATATAGATCTTCGCACCGGCACCGATGATGATATCCTGCAGGGCCTGGTTGTTACGGAAGTCATCCACACGCGAGGGGGCCACCAGCACTGCCCTGATATCCCGCTCCTTAATGATCTTAGCGATATCCTCGTCGGTATTGAACACCGGCTCGCCCATCAGGGTGTGATGTTTCAGTTTCTCTGAATGGGATATAAAACCTTTCAGCACGAACCGCCTGGGTCGCACGCTATTGATGTTCTTCGCCAGCCCCACACCACCGCTCAGGGCCCCATAGATAAGGGCGCGCTCAGCCTTGGTGTTCGACAAAGCCTGGTCATACAGCGTTTTGACAAAGATACGCAGGGCCCACATCAGCAAAGTGGAGATGATGAAGATCAGCATGATCTGCTTGGTCGTGAAAGGCATAAACCAGTTAAGCCATTTAACAGGCAACTGTTCCACGCCCCACATACAGATCAGCACCAGCACCAGACTCACCAGATTGCAATAGGTCACACGCATCAGATCGACAAACGACGAGAAGCGCATAAATCCTGAATACGTATGGAAGATCCTGAATCCCGGGAAACTCAGCAACACAAAGATGCATGATGTCAGTAACACCTTGGGGAAGTTCTCCGCCAACAGGTCTGCCTGATGGAACAGCCAGTAGATGGACATCGCACTGAACACAATAATCAGACAGTCGATCAAAAGGATACTCCAGTAAGGCAGGGAGTTTTTGGTAAAATACCAGTTTAATATCTTGTCAAACAGACGTTTCATTTACAATATATATATTTTTTCGGCTGCAAAGTTACGGTAAATTACCCAAAGTACCAAATAATTCCCCCAAAAATACATTATTTATTTTTATTTATAATAACTCTTATACCATTGAGCGAAAGCTCTTAATCCTTCTCTCAACGTTATTTTCGGTGTAAACCCAAAATCTCGCTCCAGGGCGGTGGCATCGGCATAGGTGGTGGGGACATCCCCAGGCTGCATCGGCACCAGCTGTTGATGAGCCTCGAAATCGAAATCTTTCGGCAGCACACCAGCCCGCACCAATTCCTCCTGCAGGATCTGCACAAAATCCAGGAGGTTCTCAGGTTGACCACCGCCGATGTTATAGATGGCATAAGGCGGAATAGGGAGACCGTCTTCGCCCTTCTTGCGCACCGGGGCACCCTGCATCACGCGTACAATGCCCTCCACGATATCATCGACATAAGTGAAGTCTCTGCGACAGTTGCCATAGTTAAAGATCTGGATGGTTTCGCCCTTCAGAAGCTTGTCGGTAAAGCCGAAGTAGGCCATGTCGGGGCGACCTGCGGGCCCATAGACGGTGAAGAAACGCAGCCCCGTGGTCGGGATATTATAGAGCTTGGAATAGCAGTGGGCAAAGAGCTCGTTGCTTTTCTTCGTGGCGGCATAGAGGCTCACGGGGTTGTCAACGCGGTCGTCGGTGCTGAACGGCACCTTCTTGTTACCACCATACACGCTCGAGCTCGAAGCATAAACCAGGTGCTCGACACCACCCTGACGGCAAGCCTCGAGGATGTTGTAGAAGCCGAGGATGTTGCTGTTGATGTAAGCATCAGGATTGGTGATGCTGTAGCGTACACCGGCCTGGGCGGCGAGGTTCACGACAATCTGGGGTTTGTATTGTTCAAAGATACCATCGATGGTAGCCTTGTCAGCAATGTCAGCTTTAAGGAAGTGATAGGCATTGGAGGCGACGCTCGTAATGACAGAGAGACGGTATTCCTTCAGCGCGACATCGTAGTAATCATTCAAGTTATCGATGTTAATGATCGTGGCACCATGCACGTCTTTTAAAAGACGTAGAATCAAGTTGGAGCCAATAAACCCAGCCCCCCCAGTCACCAGAATTGTTTTATGATCTAAACTTATCTTTTCCATACATGATCTTTATGGCGCAAAGATAATAAATTATGTTGGTAAAAAAAAGAAAAAACTGCTTTATTTTACTTCGGTAACCCACTTTTTTTCGACTTACCGCTAACCTGTCGGAGCGGGGTTTGGGGAACAAATACTTATTCATGGCTATTCTTCTTTAAGATCATCGTTCAAGAAACCATAGACTTTGCTTACCTCAAGGCAGGGACATTTCTTGGTGACGCCTGGGAAATCACGATGACCAACGACCTTGGCATGGGGATAATCGCGCTTCAGGTCTTTGAGCAAGAAGAGAATAGCGGTCTTCTGAGCCTCCGTACGGGTATCGGCATAGCCTCCTTCTTCATCCAGGCCGCCTTCGTAGCAGATGCCGATGGCATGCTGGTTGTAATGGCGGACATGGGCGCCAGCCACATGCTCAGGACGGCCCTCATGAAAGTAAACTTGGTTCTGTGCTCATTTATTCGCAGCTTTGAACAGCAATTGTTCCAAGGACCGTAGTAATCACGGTTGCTGTAAACTTCAAGACTTTTGCGACGGTGCTCCAATTAATTTTTATCATTTTTGAAAAACTGAATTAAAACTTTATTCTTTTTTTATTCTCTAATTTCTTACTTTCTTCGGCGCGAAGAAAGAAGCAAAGAAGCATCCACCCTAACCAAGCCTTCCCCTATATGGGAAGGATGTAATTGATTCCGGGCAGAGACCGCCCTCCATCAAGGTTTTGGTATGGCTCTCGAGCCTTTGCCCCTTCGGGGTTCGCCATAGTTTTTTAGACGAAAGAAGCAAAGAAGCAAAAGTGAGTGCGGAGCGCGTACATGGCTGGTGATTGATGATATTGAGAGGCTGAGCTCTCCTTGTGAGCCATCGCTGATCCTCCCGGACACTCACTTAGATGTCTCGACTACGCTCGACATGACATTACTTCCTTCAACATGACGGCGGGATTAAGGATTAATCACCGGGGGGATGTCAGTACCGTTGTTAGCTGTTGAAGATGGATCCTCCTCGCCTGTCTCTCCACCAGTGCCGGTGGTCTGCTTGCCGGTAACGGCAGTGGCCTTCTTCAGGGTGGCATCGAGGTTCAGGGCCTTGGCTACGAGGATGCCGGTAGCACGGGCACGGAGTTTCACACCGTCGATGTTCT
>ONAE01000025.1 GCA_900315695.1 uncultured Prevotella sp.
CCTTGTAATCCTGTACCTTCATTACTACTGGTGTTGTTGCCATAATTCTTTTCCTTTCTTTAATTTAATTGTTAATATTATCATTTTTAAATTCACTTTTTTTGTCTGTCGCAAGTCGCTTTGTTGACTTTTGACATTGCAAAGTTACGACGGATTTCGTCACGTTCCAAACTTTTTTGTGTTTTTCATTCACGATTGTAGCGACATAAAAACAATTTTGCGACAGATCCGAAGAAAGCCTCCGAAACCTGTCGCAAAACAGTTCAATTTAATAGAAAAAAGTCTTATCTGATAGCGTAGAGATAACCTAAGAGGGCCATCTTACCACGCATGGTCTCACGAGGAGTGAACTCACCGTTTACCCAGAAGTAACGCTGATTGAAGTAGGACTCCTGATGAGGCCATCCGCCATCGTTCCAGTCGGGATAGCAGTATTTCAGGATCACACGGGCATCACCACCGTTATGACCAGGTGACCAGGTTTCGGTGCCGTTGAAGGGGGTCTGTCCTGGATGGCTCTCTGGTGCACCGTCATTACGACCTGTGGTATAACAGTCGGTGATATGACGTTCACCGAGTCCTGTCATCTCTACGATATTACCAGGATTGCGGCCCATAGCCCAACTGGCTTCTGTGTACATCACATGTTCCAGCTGCTTCTTGCGCGCCTTGTCCTTAGCAATATAATGAGCAAGCATGACGAGCTGCAGGTTCTGAGATACCTGCCAGCGACGGTCGTTGGCGCTACGGCGTGATGGACGTTGTGACATATTGACGATATTATAGCTCTCTGCCAGCTTATCGACACTGGCGAGAATCTGCTGGTATCTGTCGGCAAAATGACGTGTCTGCGGACAAGTGAGGTAGGCAGCAGCTATCCAGGTGTTTGCGATGGAGAGTTCGTATGCCTCCTCCGCAAAGATCTTCTCCCATTGTTGGTCGCCTGTCAGGTTATAAAGGTAGGCAGCAGCCATCTGACGGAAATCACGTCCTCTTAACTGCATGCTACCGATGTCCTGTCGGTCGTCAAGTTGCAGGTTATCCTGTCTGCTGGCGAAGAAGAAGGCTTTGATGGCCTCGTTGGTATAGTACTGTCGCAGAGAGTCATTGCCCTGCAGACGGAATGCCTCGCCGATGATGGCACAGTTGGCTGCATTAGCCCAAGCAGCCATCGTGGTACATCCGGCCTGGAACATCACACTCCAATCTTCACTGGGGTTGGTGACACCTTGTGAATAGGCCTCTCCATCACGGATAGAGAGGAAGAAATCCACCTCGTTGCGGGCTTCATCAATAATATCGGGGATACCGTTGCCACTCTCGCGAATGCCGAGATGATCTTCCGAGAGACGGCCTCCTGAGAGGATATAAGGCAACAGCATGTCGTAGATGTTGCTGACATGTGCCAAGTGGCGATCCCAGTCGAAGGCGTCAGAGTGACCACCCTTCACTTCTGTGTTGACGGGATTGCCAGGCAGACGGTGCTGCCAGAAGATTGAGGCGAAGACGGGCTTGAAGTGAGGCTCATCCCACACATCAGTATGCAGGTCGCGCCATTCCTTATCCCATGGGGTGAGGTCAGTCTTATAGACAGTCAGTCCTTTCGGATCTGTCTCTGGGATGAACTGGGGCTGACGGGGAACAGGCCATACGTGCTCAGGATCTTTCGGCTCACCGAGACGCATGTAGTAATAACCGCGAACGGAATAGCGGTAGGGTTGGAAATAGATGTCGGAAGCGATGTCGAAATCCATACTGCAACCTACATCCTCTACTACGAGGCGATAACGTCCTGGTGTGGTGGCCTTGAAGTCAATGTTCCAGACATCGGTACCGATAAGGGCTTTCTTGCCAGCCTCCTGTTCAGCATCGGCTGCCGACTTCCAGAACTTCACAGTACCCACGTTCTGTTTCTTTTTGGTCTTTACATTATATATATATACCTTACGACCTTCCCAACTGCTATAGTCGCGCTGTCCGCCATCGCCCAACCACTGATAGAGGTCAGCGGCATGAATGGTCTCAGCAGGTGAGTAGCCGATGATATTTACATGGATGGCTTCTGACTGGGAGTTCCATACATCGAAGATCACGCTAACTTTCTCTTGGTCGGCACCAATGCCCTTAGGAATGCTGACCTCATAGGTGCAGCCTTGTTTCATAGGTTGTGGCAACTGGAGGAAGAGCCAGTGGTCGCACTCACTGGTGAGGGTGTGATCGGTGTTCATCGGCTTCGACTTGCGCCATACCTTCAAAGGCTGTGTGCTTACAAAACTCTTGTCGTCAGGAGAGCTGATTTGCCAGAGAGCCGCATTCTGGGCTTCTGCTTTCAAGCGTTCGCCAAACACCACAAGGGTGTCGTCGCCTTCTGAGAAAGAATGGCCGAGATAGGCGCTGGGACCAGTACCGTTGTCGCGATAATGAACTTCACCGTCACGGAAATGAACCATCAGGTAATGATTGTCAATCACCCTCAGTCCGAGAACCTTAGTGGCTGAGCTGGGCGTGGCAGTCAGAAGGAGCAGACCTGCCAACACGGTCTTGAATAGTCTATTCATCTTTATTCTGTTAAATGGTTAGTGTGGGTACAAAGGTACGATATTTTTGCGATTTCAAAACAAAAGTTCGTAAAAAAGTTGTAAATTTGCACCCCAAAGCATGATAATAATGAACAGAGGTGTGTTATATTGCATCGGATTGTGTCTGGTAATCGTGGTGCTTTTTGCCTCGAACCTGTTGCTGGGATCAGTGTCGATTCCAGCAGAAGATGTCATGCGCATCCTTTTGGGTGATACAAACGAAAAAGCCTCTTGGCGTTTTATTATTTTGGAGTCACGTCTGCCTCAGGCCATCACGGCCATGTTTTGTGGGGCGTCATTGGCGGTTAGCGGTCTGATGCTACAGACGATTTTCCGTAATCCGCTGGCAGGTCCGAGTGTCTTCGGTATCAACAGCGGTGCGGGTTTAGGTGTGGCGTTGGTGATGCTTTTCCTGGGTGGGGGACTCTCTGTTGGTTCCCTGCAGTTCAGTGGCTTTGCGGCTGTGTTGATCGCTGCTTTCTTTGGCGCTTTGGCGGTGATGGCTGTTATCTTCTTCTTCTCCACATTGGTACGCAGTCATGTCATGCTGCTGATAATCGGCATCATGATTGGCTACATCTCCAATTCTGCCATCTCGCTGCTTAATTTCTTCGCTACCGACGAGGGCGTGAAGTCGTATATGGTATGGGGCTTAGGCTCCTTCGGTGGTGTGTCGATGGCAAACATGCCAGTCTTTGTGGGGGTATCTCTCTTCGGATTGTCAGGTGCCTTGTTGCTGATCAAACCGCTGAATGCCTTACTGCTGGGTGATCGCTATGCTGAGAACCTGGGCGTTAATATTGTTGCCGTCAGAAACTGGCTCCTTGTGGTGACAGGCTTGCTGACAGCTGTTACCACAGCCTTCTGTGGACCTGTGGCCTTCATCGGACTGGCTGTCCCCCATATGGCGCGCCTGTTGCTCACCACCGACAATCACCGTCAGTTGCTGCCTGCCACGATGCTTTGTGGGGCTGTCGTGGCACTTGTATGTAACCTGCTCTGTTTCCTGCCTGGCGATGGTGGGGTGATTCCCTTAAACGCTGTGACACCCCTCATTGGTGCGCCTGTCATTATTTACGTGATTCTTATAAACCATGAAAGCATTTAAGTTATTTAAGATCAAACCCGAGGAGCGTATCCAGAGTCTGGTGGCTTTAACTGTCATCGTGTTGCTCAACGCTTTGTTTATCTACCGTATGCATGATCTGTTCATGCAAGAGGGCTTCGGACCATACTGGAAAGTGTTTGAGCACGAATTACATTTGTCAGGCTATGACCCCCTGACTTATCTGACGGTGACCGACTGGGATGTCATTTATCAGGTCTATCGTCATCCGCTGTTGGCCTTTATGATGTGGCCATTATACTTGTTGAACGAGGGTTTAACATGGCTTTTGGGGGTAAACTGTGTTCAGTATCTGGTGGCATTGCCGTTGATCGTTTGTTCGTTCTATTCTTATATCTTCCTCTATCGCATCCATCGTGAGGTCATCGCCTTAGAGCGCTGGGATGCTACGTTGCTCACGGCTTTTTATTTCTCTTTCGCCTATATCCTGTTATCGGTGATTGTACCTGACCACTTCACGATATCGATGTTTCTGTTGCTCGTCACACTCTACATCTCGGGTGTCTGTATTCAGAAGGGTAGGGAGTTCCGCTGGTGGCAGTCGGCCATCTTCTTTTATATCACGGCAGGCGTTACGCTTTCCAATGGCGTAAAGGTGTTCCTTTCTGGCTTCTTCGTCAACCTGAAGGATTTCTTCCGTCCTAAGTATCTGCTGTTGGCGGTGGTATTACCCGCAGCTTTGTTGTGGGGTACGGCCATGTGGGAGTATCGTGAATATGTTCTGCCAAAAGAAAAGGCACGAGCAGA
This sequence comes from uncultured Prevotella sp., assembly GCA_900315695.1. Taxonomy (GTDB): domain Bacteria; phylum Bacteroidota; class Bacteroidia; order Bacteroidales; family Bacteroidaceae; genus Prevotella. Next base: position 4,453 of record ONAE01000025.1, read on the forward strand.
GACAAAGGCTCGTCAGGAAGAGGCGATAAAAAAGAAGGTGGCTGCGATGTCGCCTGAGGAGCGGAAGGCGTTCGAAGCCAAACAGGCCCGTCGGGAGTTGAGACTGAAGCTTCAGAAGGAGAAGTCTGGGCAGCCGATGGAGGATCATGGGTTTTTGAAGTGGACAGATATCTCTACTTCGCGTTGGCAGTCTGTCTATGAGAACCTCTTTGGTGAATCTCTTCAGTTCCATCGGCAACACTTTTTGGAGGATACGCTGGTAGGGCGTCCTGTTTTCGTCAAATATGATGCCATATTTAACTATATCATTGAGGCCTTGATTTTGTTGCTGGCTTTGGCTGGCATCTGGATAGGTCGTCAGCGTCGTTTCCTCTGGCTCTGTCTGTCGTGCTTCGGTGTCGATATGTTCATTCATCTGATATTGGGTTTCGGACTGAATGAGATCTTCATCATGGCACCTCATTTCATGTTTGTGTTACCCATTGCCACTGCTTATCTCTTCAAGAGCGTCAACTGGCAGTGGCTGCGACTGGCCGTAGTCTTCCTGACCATCTATCTGTTGGTCTATAACGGCTATCTTCTGACGGATTTCCTATTGACACCTATCCGAACGGTGCTTTAGATGTGCTTTTCTTTGCCGAGCCATTTACGGATACGGCGCGAGAGTGATTTCCAGATATGGGAGAAGTTGCCGTAGCGCAGGTTCAGCAACAGTTCTTCGATGGAATTTTGAATCTTAATCCAGGGATGGTTCCAGGCATTGGCCTTATAGAGTCGTTCCAGATAGGCCTGATGTTCTGTTATCTGCTCTGGATGGCGGAGGGGGAAGGTGAGCTCATGCCGTTGCATGGTGAAGATACGGCGCAAACGATGGGGCGTGGTCTTCAGATCGGCAGAGAAGTGGGTGGAGTCCGCCATCAGTCCGATGTTGCTGATCTGGTTCTGCTGGGGCATGATAGCCATCGTGTCATGCAGGAGCATGTCAGCCCAATAGATCGTCTCGAAATATTCCTTGCCACTCTGACTGTGATCGTGGAACATCTGAAGCATATCACTGCGAAGGTGACGCTCTTTAGCAATGGTTTCCAGTTTCTGAAGCTTCTCGGGGTCACGCATAAAACTATAAGTTGGATCCCAGCGCTGGGCAACCCGTCGCCACGAGGCCCATCCCCAGATGCTGAAGGCAGTCGTGAAGAAATAGCTGTCCTGACAATCGGGTGTCACCTCGTCGATGTTAAAGCCGGCAATCATCGAGATGCGTTCATCGTGTTCATAACGGTCGAGCATCTCCTTGCAGAATGGGAAGAACGACTGGGCAGGTACCACATCATCTTCAAGCACCATCACCTTGTCGGCTAATGAAAATGCCCACTGGTGGGAACGGAACCCCGACGGGTCACAGCCCTGATTGTGATCCAGATACTGACGATGAACCTCGCATTCCCAATCGATATGTGCATCACTGACAATCTCCCTGCAAGCCATGATACCTGCCATATCCCGTTCGCCACGAGGCCCGTCCTGATAGAGGAACAGCTTCGAGGGACGTGCCTGGCGTACAGCCTCGAACACCTGTGCAAAGGTGTCGCTGCGGGTGAAGAACAGCAGCAGTACGGCAATATCGGTTTTGGCAGGATATTTCATACGAGTTCGGGCATGATGAATACGGAATGGATTTTTTGCTTCTCCTTGGGCGGAATCTCCATATAGTTACGATAGAGGTCGCTCAGATAGGCATCGGGATTGCAAGGCGCGCTGAAAGTCTTGCCCTCGAAGGTGATGGTGCCTAAGGGGAAAACTGAGTCCTGACGATGCATGATGCCATAGCCGTTGTTGATCAGAATGTTCGAGAGATAGACGTTTTTAGGACGGACGGCACAGAGCAGTGACCATAAGGCTTTGTTCAACAGATACTTGGCACCAAACCAGAAGAACTCCGCAAAGGCACGCAAAGAATAATAGTGGGCTTTGTGCAGGATTGAGTAGCTGCGCGAGATACCCAGGGTGACACGCTTTACCAGTTGCTTTGGCAGGGTGGGATAATTGATCATGGGGAAGATATCCACATAGAGTCCCTTCTGATAGTCGGCAGCGAAATTGTCGGCTCCTTCCACATAAAAGGAGTTCAGGTCGCGCACCTTCACGATGGGCTCTTTCGACTGCGGTTCGTTCTGAGGTGTCTGTAGGAACAGTCCTTCGCGCAACTCACTGGGGGCGATGTCAATAAAACGCTCTAGGTCGGCCTGTCGCATGGCGATGTCGATATCATCGTCCCAGGGGATGAAGCCCCCGTGCCTTACAGCACCTAAGAGGGTACCACCATCAAGCCAGTAGCCTATCTGGTGCTTCTGACAGATGCGGTCGATCTCTTCGAGGATCGAGAGCTGTTTCAACTGACAGGCGCGTAGTTGCCGGGCTTTGTATTGTTCTAAATAGGTATTCTTCATTTCAGTATGTCTAATGTCCTGCTGATGGCAGTCTTCATATCATAGCCAGGTTGCCAGCCGATGGCGAGGAGCCGTTGGTTATCGAGGATGGCGCGCATGGCAATCGAGAATCCTTTCTGTTCCGTTTCAGAGGGTAGGTCGAACACCACTTCCTTCCTCGCCCATTCGGCACAGAGACGGGCAAAGTCCTTCAGACGGACGTCGCAGTCCTTATTGGCGATGTTATAAGGCACCCCATCCTCACCGTGAATCAGCACATGCAGCATGGCACTCACGGCATCAGCCACATAGGTATAGGAGAACAGCTGCTCTCCTTTGCTCTTTAACACGATGTCCTCACTTTTGAGGGCCTTGACGATAAACTGTGAGGAGGCCTTACTGTCGCTCATCAGCATCGTGGGACCAAACACACGACTCAGTCTGACGAGTTTTACCTTCACACCTTCTTCTGTGATATATGACTGACAGAGGGCTTCGCTAAGACGCTTTGACTCCGGATAACAGGCACGGGCATTACGTAGGTTCAACTGTCCCGTATAATCCTCCGTAAAGACATCCTCACCTCTGGCATTGCCATAAACTTCGACGGTAGAGGGGTAGAGTACGGTAGCTCCATCTGTCAGTGCTTTCTCCAAAGCATGTTCTGCTCCCTTCACATTGATCTCGATGGTTTCTATCGGGAACTGTGAATAGGCGAGGGGGTGGGTGTTCGAGGCTAAGGGGATGATGACATCCACAGGGGGCAGGTCAGCGAGCGACGCACGGGCATCGCGCTCCACAAAGTGGAAATGGTCGTTGGCGTAATATTCTCCCAGACGACTTGCCGCCTTCTCACGACTGCGTCCCAAGGCATAGATGGTGATATTTGCCCCCTCTGCATTGGCTTTCATCAAGGCATCGATCAGACAGACACCAATCAGTCCTGTTGCCCCAGTGATGAGGAAACGCTTGTTGTACAGACTTGCTAAATCTTTTGTCTCACAGATCCGTTTCAGATCCTCCTGATACAGGGGATGCTGTTTGTTGAGTGATTTTATTTCAGCCATGTGTCCTTATCCATTTTCATATAACCTTTAAACATCTCCAGATCGTCCTTCGTGGTCAGTTTGATGTTCTTATCCGAACCTGCAGCGAAGTGCAGTGTCTCACCCAGTTCCACCATCATCGTGTTGGTATAGGCTGAGCCGTAGATGCCGATCTCCTTCTCGAAAGCCTCATGGTAGGCAGCGTCGAGGCGCCCGAACTGATAAGCCTGTGGGGTTGAGACACGGCGCAGTGTCTCACGCGGGATATACTCGCGGGTGGTGGTCTCGTCATCGGGATTCACGATGAATATCTGCTCGTTGTAGGGCAGTGAGGTTACGCCGTTACCGTATTGACAGGCTTTCTGAATCACATCAGTCAGCACCGTATCATCCACCAGTGGACGGATGCCGTCGTGGATGATGATGATATCGTCGGACTTCGCCTTTGTCTCCAGATGGTACACGCCATTGCGTATGCTCTCCTGGGCACTCTTTCCGCCCGACACCACATCCTGTAGCTTCGTGATGTTAAACTGGTTGGCATAGGCCCTCAGCACATCGTGCCAACCGTCGAGGCACACCACATCGATGGCATCTACCATCGGATGGCGCTGGAAACTCTCCAGCGTATAAATCAGCACGGGCTTGTCATAGACATTGATGAACTGTTTGGGAATGTCCTGACCCATCCTGTTGCCGGAGCCGCCGGCTATAATCAAAGCATAGTTCATATCTTATCGTTTAAATTTGTTCATTACAAAGTTAAGGGTCTCATCGAGGATCTTTGCACGTGCCACCTTCATTACGAGTAGGTAGAGTATCGCTGCCAGCACCACCCTACAGAGCAGCAGCAACCAGAGACTGGTGATTGAGGCTGTGAGATAGCCTGTAGCCAGCATTACAGCTGTGGCAGCGAGACCGAAGGGCACGATGTCCTTCAGGAAGAGCAGTATGGGATAGTTCGTCAACCTGCTGGCAAAGGTGAACCACACGAAGAGCCAGACGAGATTCAGAGCCACGTAAGCCATTACCATCGTGTGGATGCCGTAGGGGTAGAGTAGTAACATAGCCAGAATCTCCAATAGCCCTAAAGCGAGGGTGGCTCCCATGAAGATACCAGAGTGTCCCCGACTGATAATCAGGTCGGCTAACAACACGCTGATAGGCGCCACAGCCCCACAGATGCAGAGCCATTGCAGATAGTGGGCAGACTCCAGCCACTTCTCACCGATGGCGAGGACAATAAATTCCTTCGCCACCAGACCGAAACCCAACAGCAACGGGAAGGAGATAAAGGCTGCAAAGCGCACCATCTTCCTCAGTACGGCGAGCTGTCGCTCCCGGTCATCCCTCACACTCACGAGCACCGCCTGATCCACCTGTTTCACCATCCCCTGAATGAGTGAGGTACACTTGTTGTTCCACTGGTAGGCCTGATTGTAGTTGCCCGTATCATGCGCTGAATAATAGCGCCCTAACAGGATGTTCATCACGTTGTTGTTCACATGGGTGAGCACATCACTGATCAGAATCTTCACGCTGAAAGGAAAAGCCTTGCGGACAAACGAGAAATCAATCTGAAACGAGGGACGCCAGTCGCTGTAATGCCATCGCAATAGTGTTGAGATGAGGATAAAGAGATTGGTCTGTGTGGCGAGACTCCAGTACGAAAACCCCTGCCACGCCATGATAGCTGCCACACAACTTGAGATAATCGTGGCTGTGATACTTGCCTTAGCCAGTTGTTTGGCCCTCAGGTTTTTATAGAGATACGCCGCTTGGGCAACACCAGAACAGCTGAACAATAGTCCGATAAAGGCATAGCGGCAGAGGGCCACCAGTCGTGGCTCGTGGTAGTAGTCGGCAATGAGGGGAGCCGAGAAGAAGAGAATCAGATAGATGGAACCTCCCATCAGGATATTAAACCAAAACACTGAGTTATAGTCACTGTCCTTTGGTTCCTTCTCGTTGACGAGGGCCGTTGAGAACCCGCTGTTCTGCAGGGCGGTGGCAATCAGCGAGAAAATGGTGATCATTGCGATCAGACCATAGTCTGACGGCGAGAGCAGACGACCCAAGATGATGCCGAACACCAGTCCGAGCAACTGCTGCATGCCGTTGTTCATCCCGCCCCAGAAGAGTCCTTTTGCCGTTTTCTCCTTCAGTGATTCCATAATTCTGCTGCAAAGATACAAATATTTTGCAAACAAAGGCAAAGATTTTGGGGTGATTTTCTTTGCGGTTCCGTAGTTTCTTCTTATCTTTGCCCTCAGAATTACTATTTGCATTATGAAAAAACTAACTTTATCAACAATCCTCGCCCTGATGGTGCTGGTAGCACAGGGGCAAAGCGAGGGAATTTCTCAAGTGTATGACGTAGAGAACACGGGAGCCCGACTTGAGAAGCCTGTGATGCCAGAACCTGATCAGTTGCCAGTGATCCGTGAATTGCCGGATGCATTGGAGGGTGTGACCTCCTTTGCCGACTGGCAGAAACGTCGCAGTGACATCGCCCACATGATCCAGCATTATGGTATTGGCGAAAAACCAGCCGTAGAGCCAGGTCAGGTGAAAGCACGTATGGAGGGAGATTCTGCCCTTGTGGTAGATGTCACTGTCAATGGTCAGACACTCACCCTGCGCTCTGTGATCACCTATCCGAAGACAGGACAGCCACCTTATGCCCTGATGATCGGCACGAGTATGATCTCCTTGCCCAAACAATTGTTTGAGAATCGGCCAATTGCCTTGATGACCTTCCATGAGAGTCAGGTGAACGACTATTCCCAGTGGCGCCCGCATCACGACAGGGGTGAGCACAATTTCGATCGCCTGTATCCCAACCTGGTCAAAAATGGTGCCTATAGCGAATGGGCTTGGGGATTGAGTCGTCTGATTGACGGACTGCAACAGTTAGGCTCTGAGGTGACGAAGATCGATACCCGTCATATTGGTGTTACAGGTTGTTCCTATGCTGGTAAGATGGCGCTCTATTGTGGTGCCTTCGATGAGCGCATTGCACTCACCATTGCTCAGGAACCTGGTGGCGGTGGGGCTGCCGCCTGGCGAAAGTCGCATGAGTCGAAAGAGAATGTGGAGAATATCGATAAGACCGACTATCACTGGTTCTTAGAGAGTCAGCGCGAACACTTCAAGGGCGATTCCGTGTATCAGTTGCCTTACGATCAGCACGAGCTGTGTGCGATGGTCTGTCCGCGTGCCTTGTTGCTGTTGGGCAATCCCGACTACCCTTGGTTGGCGGATGATGCGATGCAGCCTTCTGCGGAGGCAGCGAACAAGGTGTGGGAGCGTTTCGGCATCGGTGACCGTATGGACTGGAGTATCATCGGTGGGCATGGGCATTGCCAGTTGCCAGAGGTTCAGTTCCCTATTGTGGAGAAGTTTATAGATCGATTCCTGTTGGAGAAATAAAAAAAGAGGCAGAACAATCGTTTCTGCCTCTCTTCATATCATCATTTTGGATTATCCTACCTGACTACCAGGTTTGACATCTTTCATTGTTGTCACCACGCTGAGGCTCTCGTCAGCATCAACAGCTGAGAGGATCATACCCTGACTCTCAATGCCCATCATCGTGCGAGGGGCAAAGTTGGCTACGAAGAGGATCCGTTTGCCAATGAGTTCCTCAGGATTCTCGTAGAAGGCAGCGATACCAGAGCAGATGGTGCGATCGGTGCCAGAGCCATCGTCGATAGTGAACTGCAGCAGTTTCTTGCTCTTCTTCACTTTCTGGCAATCCTTTACCAATCCTACACGGATATCGAGCTTCTCAAACTCCTCGAATGATACGGTATCCTTGACAGGAGCGGCCTTATAGGCTGCTGCCTCATTAGCTTTCTTGGTGGCCTCCAACTTGTCGAGTTGCTTCTGGATCACCTCATCCTCGATCTTCTCGAAGAGCAATGCAGGCTCACCCAACTGATGACCAGCTTTCAGGAGATCGGTGCTACCCAACTGCTCCCACTCGAAGCTATCAATATTCAGCATCTCGCGCAGTTTCTTTGAAGAGAACGGCAGGAACGGCTCGAAGGCGATAGCCAGATTTGCTGTGAGCTGCAAGCAGATATTCAAGATAGTTTCACAACGCTTAGGATCCGTCTTCCACACCTTCCAAGGCTCACACTCAGTGATATAACGGTTACCGATGCGGGCAAGGTTCATCGCCTCGAACTGGGCATCGCGGAACTTAAACTGCTCCAGCAGGGCCTCTACCTTCTCCTTCACGTCCTTGAATTCTTCAAGGGCCTGCTTATCTACATCGAGCAATTCGCCACAGGCAGGAACTACACCGTTCCAGTATTTCTTGGTAAGCTGGAGGGCGCGGTTTACGAAGTTGCCATAGACAGCTACAAGCTCGTTGTTATTGCGATCCTGGAAGTCCTTCCAAGTGAAGTTATTATCCTTGGTCTCAGGAGCGTTGGCAGTCAATACATATCTTAATACATCCTGCTTGCCAGGCATATCTACCAGATACTCGTGGAGCCATACAGCCCAGTTGCGAGAGGTAGAGATCTTGTCGTTCTCAAGGTTCAGGAACTCGTTGGCGGGCACGTTATCAGGCATGATATACTTGCCGTGAGCCTTCATCATCACAGGGAAGATGATGCAGTGGAACACGATGTTGTCCTTACCGATGAAGTGAACCAGACGCGTATCCTCATCTTGCCACCACTTCTCCCAGTTGCCCCACTTCTCAGGCTCCTTCTGACACAATTCAACCGTATTCGATACGTAGCCAATAGGTGCATCGAACCATACATAGAGCACCTTTCCTTCTGCATCTTTCACAGGTACGGGAATACCCCAGTCCAAATCGCGGGTCATCGCACGGGGCTGCAGATCCATATCGAGCCAGCTCTTGCACTGACCATAGACGTTCGGACGCCACTCCTTGTGCTCCTCCAGAATCCACTGCTTCAACCAGCCCTGATACTCGTTCAAGGGCAGATACCAGTTCTTGGTCTTCTTCAGTACAGGTGTAGAGCCCGAGATGGTTGACTTCGGATTGATCAGTTCTGTAGGCGACAGGTCGCGTCCGCACTTCTCACACTGGTCACCATAGGCTCCCTCGTTGTGGCAATGGGGGCACTCACCAGTGACATAGCGGTCTGCCAGGAACTGCTTGGCCTCCTCGTCGTACAGCTGTTCTGTTGTTTCTTCTGTCAGCTTTCCTTCGTCGTAGAGTTTCTTAAACCACTCTGCGGCAAACTTATGGTGGGTGTCGCTGGTGGTACGGCTATAAATATCGAATGAGATACCGAACTCCTCGAATGAGTCCTTGATCATCTTGTGATAGCGATCTACGACATCCTGTGGGGTGATGCCCTCCTTGCGGGCACGGACGGTGATGGGCACACCGTGCTCATCAGAACCGCCGATGAACAGCACTTCACGCTTCTTCAGACGGAGATAGCGCACATAGATATCAGCGGGTACATACACACCAGCCAGGTGTCCGATATGTACGCCGCCATTAGCGTATGGGAGCGCCGACGTCACCGTCGTACGCTTATAAGTCTTGTTTTCCATTCTTAAAATACGTATTTTTAAAATTTGAGTGCAAAAGTAATATTATTCGGGCAAAAAACCAAATTTATGTCACAAATGAATGTTAACATCTCATAATAATAAGGTTTATGATTAGACTTTTGCCCGTTTTCAGAGTCATATTCATGATATAGACACAAAAATACGAAATATAGGAGTTATGAAGAATTTCAATTATTACGCACCCACAGAAGTGGTGTTTGGAGACCAGTCGGAAGAGCAGGTGGCCCAGCTGGTGAAGAAGTATGGTGGCACGAAGGTGCTGGTACATTATGGTGGTCAGAGTGCCGTGCGCTCAGGACTGCTCGACAAGATCTGCGGTCTGCTGCAGGAGGGTGGTGTGGCTTATGTCACCTTAGGTGGTGTGGTGCCCAATCCCCGTCTCTCGCTGGCTCAGCAGGGCATCGACTTGTGCCGCAAGGAGGGTATCGACTTTATCTTGGCGGTTGGTGGCGGCAGTGTGATCGATTCTGCCAAGTGTATCGCCTATGGTGTACCTTTCGAGGGTAATGTATGGGACTTCTATCTGGGAAAGGCCGAGCCTAAGGAGATGTTGCCTGTGGCTTCTGTGCTGACCATCCCCGCAGCCGGTAGTGAGATGAGCGAGGCCAGTGTGATCACCAACGAGGACGGTGATGTGAAACTGGGCTATTCTAATAATATGTCTCGTCCCAAGTTCGCCATCATGAACCCCAAGCGCACCTTCACGCTGCCTCCTTATCAGACAGCTGCTGGTGTGACGGATATGATGATGCACACGATGGAGCGCTATTTCACCAAGGATGATGATATGGACTTCACCACCGATCTGGCTGAGGCGGCATTGCGTAACATCAAGAATGCCGTATTTGCCGTGCTGAAGAATCCAGAGGACTATCGTTATCGTGCCCAGATTATGTGGGGCGGCAGTTTGATGCACAATGGTCTGACGGGTTGTGGCGTGGCCGACGACTGGGCTACCCACCAGCTGGAGCATGAGCTCAGCGGTATGTTCGATGTCACTCATGGTGCCGGCCTGGCTGCCATCTGGCCCAGTTGGGCACGTTATGTGATGCACGAGAACCTGCGTCGCTTCGTGCGCTTTGCCGTGAATGTGATGGATGTGCCAAACGACTTCACCGATCCAGAGGGAACAGCCCTGAAGGGTATCGAGGCGATGGAGCGTTTCTATCATGCCATCGGCATGCCTATCAACATCAAGGAACTGATCGGCAAGGACATCACCGACGAGGAGATCAAGGAGATGACACGTAAGTGCAGCCGCGACTATACGGCTACTTGTGGTTGCCTGAAAGTGCTACAAGCTGCCGATATGGAAGCAATCTACAAAATGGCGAGAGGTTAATCCTCTCGTTTTTTTGTCTATATCGCTATTTTTATAGGCAAAAATGATACTTTTATTTTAATAAATTCTAATAAGGTAGGGAAATTAAAAAAAAATTCTTATCTTTGTGCCAAAATTAACAATGACCCTAAACGCTACGCAAAAGAATGAACCTAAGTATGAGATTTTCCTGGATATTGATGTTGATGCTTGTGGCAGGTCATGCTCAGGCACAAGATCGGCTCTACACCGATGAGTTCCCCTTAGGGGATGTCACCTTACTCGACGGACCGCTGAAGAAGGCCCGCGACCTGAACATCAGTGTGCTGATGAAGTATGACAACGACCGGTTGCTGGCACCTTATCTCAAGGAGGCAGGGCTGACACCCAAAGGGAAGTCGTATCCCAACTGGGACGGACTGGATGGTCACGTAGGTGGACACTACCTGACGGCCTTGGCTATCAATGCCGCCACAGGCAGTAAAGAGTGCCAACAGCGTCTCGACTATTGGATCAGTGAACTACAGGCCTGTGCCGATGCCAACGCCAGGAACCACCCTGAATGGGGTAAGGGCTATGTGGGCGGTGTGCCTGGCAGCGATCGTATATGGTCAGCTTTCAAGAAGGGCGACTTCGGACCCTATTCTGGGGCATGGGTGCCTTTCTATAATATTCATAAGATGTACGCGGGCCTGCGCGATGCCTGGGTGTATTGCGGCAACGAACAGGCAAAGGCGCTTTTCCTTGGTTTCTGCGACTGGGCCATCGACCTGACGGCGGGTCTTTCGGATGCCCAGATGGAGCGTGCGCTCGATACAGAGCACGGCGGCATGAACGAGGTGCTGGCTGATGCTTATGCCATCACTGGCGAACAGAAATACCTTGATGTGGCCCGACGCTTCTCTCATCGTCGTCTGCTCAACCCGCTGATGCAGCGTCGCGACTGTCTAGACAATATGCATGCCAACACACAGGTGCCTAAGGTGGTTGGTTTTGAGCGTATCGCCGAACTCGCTGGCGATGAGGCTTATCATACCGCAGGTGCCTACTTCTGGGATATCGTCACAGGTGAGCGCTCACTGGCTTTCGGAGGCAACAGCCGTCGCGAGCATTTCCCCAGCAAGGAGGCATGTCAGGACTTCGTGACCGACATTGACGGACCTGAGAGCTGTAACACCAACAACATGCTGAAGCTGACGGAGGATCTGCATCGCCGTAATCCTGAGGCACGCTATGCCGACTTCTTCGAGTTGGCTACCTTCAATCATATTCTCTCCACCCAGCATCCTGAGCATGGCGGCTATGTGTATTTCACATCGGCTCGTCCCCGCCATTACCGCAACTATTCGGCTCCCAACGAGGCCATGTGGTGCTGTGTAGGCACAGGTATGGAGAATCACGGTAAGTACGGTCAGTTTATCTATACCCATGTGGGCGATGCCCTCTATGTGAACCTCTTTGTGGCCTCTAAACTGAATTGGAAGGCGAAAGGTGTCACGATCCGTCAAGAGACCGACTTCCCCTATGCAGAGACCAGCAAAATCACCATTGCTGAGGGTAAGGGCAAGTTTGCACTCAATGTGCGCTACCCGGGATGGGTGAAGCCGGGGCAGTTCTGCGTTAAGGTGAATGGACAACCCGTGAGCATCGTCACAGGTCCCTCATCGTATGTCAGCATCGACCGTCAGTGGAAGAAGGGTGACATCGTCGAGATGACCTTCCCGATGTACAGTTATGTGAAGTATTTGCCGAACCTGCCGCAATATATCGCTCTGATGCACGGCCCCGTGATGCTCGCCATGAAGACGGGTACGGAAGATCTGGCACATCTCATTGCCGATGACAGCCGTTTCGGACAGCTCGCCACAGGTAAGAAGCTGCCTACAGACCAGGCGCCTATCCTTATTAATAATAATATCGAGGATATCGCCAACCAGCTAGTGCCTGTCGAAGGCAAGCCCCTCCACTTCACCATCACTACCAAGATGGTTAACGAGATACGCAATGAGCTGATGCCGTTCTTCGATCTCCACGACGCCCGTTACATGATGTACTGGCTCGCCCTCTCGGAGGACAGCTACAAGGGTTATCTCGACAATCTCGCCAAGCAGGAGCAGGAGCGTCAGGCGCTCGAAGATCGCACTGTCGATAAGGTGCAGCCTGGTGAGCAACAGCCTGAGAGCGACCACTTCATGGAGACTGATGATTCGTTCGTAGGCAACTCCAACGATGTGTTCTATCGCGATGCCAGCAACGGCCATTATTTCAGCTACCTGATGCAGACGGGTGAAAAGACCGACCTCAGTCTCCGCTTGAAATATTGGGGCGTGGGTGAGTGGAAGAGTCACGAGTTTGATATCTTCGTCGATGATGTGCTGGTGACATCAGTAAACAATACGGGCAAGTACCGCATCTCCAAGTTTATCTACGAAACTTATCCTGTGCCTGCTGAGGCGCTGAAGGGCAAGAAACAGGTTCGTGTGAAGTTCGTGGCCAAACCCAAGAAACAGATCGGTGAGATCTACGAAGTGAGATTAGTTAAAAATAACCAATAATTAAATAAAATCAGTAATGAACAAACGATCAATCCTAGGTGTTGCTCTCTTTGCGGCAGCTACATTGGGCGTCAGTGCCCAGAAGCCGATGAACGCCCCTGCAGGTGGTAAGGCTATCAGTGATGAATTAATCGGTATCTTCTTCGAGGACATCAACAACTCTGCTGATGGTGGCCTCTATGCAGAGTTAGTACAGAACGGCTCTTTCGAGTTTAGTCCGGCTGACCGCGATGGTTGGGGACCTGGTACGGCGTGGAAGATGGTCCGCCCGGGTCATTCTCTGGGATTCCTGGAGACCTGTGTAGAGAACCCCGTTCATGCCAACAATGCCCACTATATGCGTCTCCATATCGAGCGCACGAAGGAGTTTTATGACTACAAGGGCTGGCGAGGCTTCGGTCTGCAGAACGACGGCTTCGACGGTATCTCTGTGAAGGCTGGCGAGAAGTATGATTTCTCTGCCTTCATGCGTAATGTGAAAGGTGCTGCCAAGAATGTACGTGTAGCCCTCGTTGAGCAGGCACCAGGTTGGCCACCAGCTGAACCCAAGCTCCTGGCAGAGGCATGCATCAAGGTGGAGGCAGGCAACTGGCAGAAGTACGAGGCTGTGCTGACTCCTGATTCAACCTGTCAGAAAGCCTCTCTGATGATTCTGGCTCTTGACAATGGTGATATGGATGTAGATGTGGTATCGCTGATGCCCGAGGATACTTATAAGGGTCACGGTCTGCGTAAAGATCTGGCTCAGGCACTGGCCGACCTCCATCCAAAGTTCTTGCGCTTCCCGGGCGGATGCGTCGTGCATGGCGGCGGTGACGGTTTCTGGAACACCTACCGTTGGAAGACCACCATCGGTCCGAAGGAGACACGCCGTCAACTGAAGAACACCTGGGGTTATCATCAGAGTTGTGCACTCGGCTACTTCGAGTATTTTCAGTTCTGTGAGGATCTCGGTATGGAGCCCGTGCCCATCCTGCCTTCAGGCGTGAGCTGTCAGGGCACCAACGGTGGTTGGAACATGTGGCCTACTCAGGCACAGGAAGTGGTGCCGATGTCAGAGATGGACGAGTGGGTGGCTGAGGCTATCGACCTCATCGAGTGGGCCAATGGCGATCCTGCCACAAATAAGTGGGCAAAGATGCGTGCCGATCAAGGTCATCCCAAGCCTTTCAACCTGAAGTATCTGGGTATCGGTAACGAGGAGAAGATCTCTCCAGAGTTCATCGAGCGCTTTAAATATATATATGAACGCGTGACGAAGGCTCACCCTGAGATTGTCATCGTTGGTACCGCTGGTCCTGGTTCGCACAAGGATAACCCCGACTATGAGGCTGGCTGGAAACTTGCCAACGAACTGGGCATGCCTATCCTCGACGAGCACTACTACGAGCCCAACGAGTTCTTCCTGAACAAGCGTCAGTACGACAGCTATCCACGTGATGCCAAGACAAAGGTTTATCTGGGAGAGTATGCCGCTAAGGACAAAAAGCTGATCGATGCCCTTGCCGAGGGTCTCTATCTGCTGCATGTAGAGCGTAACGCTGATGTGGTCAGCATGACTTCATATGCTCCTCTCTTTGCCCGCAAGGACGGTACCCAGTGGAACCCCGACATGATCTATTACGACAACGAGCGTCCGTTCCTCACCTGCAGCTACTATGTACAGCAGCTCTTCGGACAGTCCTCCGGTAACTACTGGTATGGCGACTGTGTGAAGTTCGAGGGTGATGCCGCTGATGCCATCCAGCCGATGGAGAACGTGCATTACGGTCAGAGCGTGATCCTGAACACCAAGACCCGTCAGCTCTTCGTAAAGATCTGTAATGCCAGCGCTGAGGCTAAGAAGGCCAATATCGATCTGAGCCGCTTCGGTGTGAAGAAGATGGCTAAGAAAACGGTGCTTGCAGGACAGCCGAATGATGAAAACAACTTCGAGGCTCAGCCCATCGCTCCGAAGACAGAGCAGGTGAAGGCCCAGAAGAAGTTCTCGCTCGACGTTGCACCTTACTCATTCGTGATGTTGCAGTATCAACTCTAATACCTATATAATGATCCCCCGTTTATCGGCGGGGGATCTATATTGTTAACCCAACCAAAATAATTACCTAATTATGAACCTCAAAATTCCAGGCTCGTTAAGTTGGGCAGCTTTCCTAGAAATGGGAGCCCGACACGAGAATTCTCCAAACCCCCAAAAGCCCTGTCAGTTTTGATAGGGCTTTGTTTGGATTAACGCCCATCTCTTTGGAGTGCTTTTCCACCATTGGCTCCACCAGTGCCTTCAACCGCTTCAGTGCTTCGTCAGCCAATATGTTACCTTAATATCCGTCAAACGTCTGTAAAGGTACGAAAAATAAGTTGGAATGTTTGTCGGAAAAGAAAAAAGTTGTATCTTTGCAGAATGGTTTAATCTGATAACAAAAATGGAAGAGAGCAGGATTGTCATCTACAAAGATGAGAACAATTCCATTCAACTTGATGTTAGGATGGAAGGGGAGATGATTTGGGTGACTCGCCAACAATTAGCAACATTGTTTGGCAGAGACTATAAAACCATTAGTAAGCACATCAACAATGCTCTAAAGGAAGAATTGGCTGATGAAGTGGTAGTCGCAAAATTTGCGAGTACCACTAGACATGGTGCTATAGGTGGCAAAACTCAAACTCATGAGAAAGAGTATTTCAATCTGGAAATGGTTACTTCTGTGGGTTATAGAGTGAAGAGTAAGAGAGGTGTGGAGTTTAGAAAATGGGCGAACAGGATATTAAAGGATTACCTCGTTAAAGGCTATGCCGTGAATGAGCGTATCCGCAAGGGGCAGATTGGCGAACTTCGCCAACTGGTAGGTATGCTGGGTCGCACAATTCAGAACCAGTCCTTGCTGTCTAACGATGAGACCAACGCCCTCTTCGAGGTGGTAACAGATTATACCTATGCCCTTGATACATTAGATAATTACGATTACGAGCGACTGACGATAGAAAAGACCACCAAGCAAGAGCCCTTTCATGCAACCTACGAGAATGCAATGGAGGCTATCAATGGCTTGCGTGAGAAATTTGGTGGAAGCGCACTCTTTGGCAACGAGAAAGATGGTTCCTTCAAAAGTAGTATAGGTCAGATTTATCAAACGTTTGGAGGCATTGAACTCTATCCCAGTGTAGAAGAGAAGGCTGCTATGTTGCTGTATCTGGTTACGAAGAATCATTCGTTCAGCGATGGTAACAAACGCATAGCTGCTACGCTGTTCCTTTGGTTCCTTAATAATAATGGTGTTCTCTATCGTGCTGATGGCTCAAAGCGTCTGGCAGACAATACCCTCGTTGCCCTCACGCTGATGATTGCAGAGAGCAAGACAGAAGAGAAAGACGTGATGGTAAAAGTTGTGGTCAATCTGATCAATCAGAAGAACGAGTGAAATGAACCATCATGTTCTCACTGATGCCCACATTACATGATCATCTTCATTTAGATAGAGATAGAAAAGAATAATAAGGATAAGACAGGAATAGAAATGTACCCCAAATCGCGTTTTTGTATACATATTCTAATTGAAATGTGTAAGTAATGGCACATTTGGGTGTTCACGAAGTATGATACTTCGTGGACCTTCACAATAAAAGTAATACAATTTTCTTTTTCTATTTAGAAAATAGAGAAACCTGTGCCTCAATTATTCACACCTTTTTATTATCTTTGCAGCAGATTATTATAATATATATGTATATGGCTAAGAACCTTTTGAATAAGTATGTCTGGCTTGTGGAAACTATCTACAAGGCTGGTCGCATAACCTTTGAAGAAATCAATGAGAAGTGGCTTGATAATGATATGAGTGAGGGAGTGGAACTCGCACTCAGAACATTTCATAAGTGGCGCATAGCTGCAGAAGAAATGTTTGGGCTCGTCATAGAATGTGAGCGGAAGGGAGGCTACCATTATTATATTGCCAATTCAGACGAAATTAAGAGCGGTTCACTTCGCAGTTGGTTGCTAAATACGATGTCTGTTAGCAATTTGTTGATGGATAACCAGAATTTGAAGGATCGTATTATACTCGAAAATATTCCTTCTGGTCAAGATTATCTTGCGCAGATATTCGAAGCAATGAAGAAAAACCATGTCATACATATTACATACCATGGTTATTGGAAAGAAGAAAGTTTCTCTTTCGATGTAGAGCCATATGCGGTTAAGCTATTCAAACAGCGCTGGTACTTAATGGCTCGCAGTCCTTACTATGATAAGATAATGATTTATGCTATCGATCGTATATGTAATATGGAAACTAAGGACGATAAGTTTAAGATGACTAAAGACTTCGTGCCCTCTGAATTCTTTGATGATTACTATGGTATTATTGCCAATACGGAGTCAGAGGTGCAGAAGATTGTGCTAAAACTCTCAGCAGGTCAAGCTAACTATTTACGCTCTTTACCCCTTCATCACTCACAAAAGGAAACAGAGCGTCAGGCAGAATACAGCCTTCTTGAACTGCATTTGTGCCCAGAGTTCGACTTTCAGCAGGAAATACTTTCAATGGGCGAAGACGTAGAAGTCATTGAACCGCTATGGCTCAGGAAAGAAATAGCAGGAAAGATTAAAAGAATGTGGAACAAATATAATAGCTAACATGGAAAAGTTTATTAAATACAATGACCTTTTATCTGAGCTCTTCAAGCAATGGATAAAAAACTACAAGGAAGAAGATAGAGAGAGATTCTGCCAAGACGGTATAATGATAAAATATGATTCTTCCATTGATGTGAACCAACTTTGGGAGTATTCTCCTCGTAGAGTTGTGTTTATGCTTAAAGATTGCCCAGATGGTGGAGGATATGATACACGCAAAATGTTGACAGACACATATGGAAATGAAAAAGGCAACAAAAACAGGAACATTAAAGTTAAATTTCTAAGGAATTTAGCAAAGTTGCTATATGGATTATTAGAGATGTCACCATTAAATGTCGATGGGTTTAACGATAAATATGTAAACAAACGAATGTCAGAGGTTGTAAAATGTTGGAATTCAAAACCTTTTGCATTTATTGAATCGAAGAAATTAGCCGGTGGAAAAAAGGTGTCAGAAAAAGCAATTATTGATGCAATGAATCATGACGAAATTTTCTTGAAGAAGGAACTAGACATCTTGAAACCTAACATCATTGTTTGCTGTAATGCTACAGGCGATTCGATATTCAATTTCGTTACCCAAAAGTATTTTATAGGTAAGGAAGCTAAAATCATAGGTGGTGATTACATATTAGATAATAATCAATTGGTGAAAGATATGAGAACCAGCCTTTGGTATTATCCGAGTGAGAATGTTGTAGTTATTAAAGCTTTTCACCCTTCTGTTGCAGCAGATTGGAAAGTTCTCGAGAAAGTATTTAGTCCTTTTAGAGTATTGGTCAAAGATATAAATCCTTCTTTTTAGCGCAATGGATAAAGTACACAGCATAGAGCATAGTTTATTTGCTGAGTGGACGCGATGGTTGCAGGAGAACAAACCAGAGCATGGATTTACCTATGATGGAGTTATATGTAGAGAATCGTGGAATGATGTTAACAAGCATGTCCTTTTTCTGTTGAAAGACGTAAATGACGCATCAGATTCATTTAATCTCCGTTATTATATTTTGAATGGTGTATGTAAAGCAGGCAATTGGCGTACATGGGATAATGTTGCCAGATGGGCATATGGATTGATGCAAACAGAACAAGGCTATTATCCAGATTTCTCAGAAGCCGATAAGTGGGGACTAGCAAATAGACGTGTAGATGTACTAAAGCAAGTAGCTGTGGTTGACCTTAAAAAGAAGCCAGGGGAAAAACATTGTAACCAAAAGATGCTTGAAGACTATTTCCAAGAATACCCTGAATCATATACATTTATAGCAAAACAGATTTCTCTATATGGGAAGTTGGACTATGTGATTTGTTGCGGAGATGGAGTATATGAAATATTTCTAGATATAATCAAGCAAGAAAGTTCAATTTTATCAGACTATTCTGGACGAGATCTAAAATATATAGCGAGAGACAGCACTCAATGTGCCTATAGAATAGCTAACTCAGGTACCATAATAATAGATTATCGGCATCCTCTAATTTTGGGAAAAGGCGTTAGTAAGCGAAGTGTGTATTTGAGATTAATGAATATCGTCCAAGAAGCCTTAGAAAATATTTAAGTAGTTACTTGATTTTTTGTAAAGCTATGCCTCAAAACAGCATAGTTTTGTTTTATTTTTGCACCATAAACAATTGAAATATTAGAATTATGGCAAACGAAGAGCAGAAAACAAAGATTCAACTAGAAGTCTATGATGAAGTCATAGAAGTGAATATCGTCAAAGGAGAAGAAGAAATGTATCGTGACGCTGCAAAGTTCGTGACAGATAGAATTGGTATTTATGCAGAAAGGCATAGAGGATGGAAGTGCCAGAGTACCATATTTCTTATGACCATGTTAGACATAGCTCTTAACCCTATGAAGAAATACGAATGTAAGAATGGTCATCGTTCTATCTGGAGAAAAATAGTTGAATACATTAAATCCTATAAATATGACAATACAAGAGATACTCAATACTAAAGCGGTAGTCGAGATTGAGACGGAAATTCTAGATGTTTACTTCGAAAACGAGAAACGAGGTTCTCATAATGAAACGGAAGTGTATGTTATTAGAAAATTGCTTGGAATCAGAAAGAATATATTGAACGATATGTTTGTATTGGATGACAAATACAAACAACTGCTTCATGATTTCAATGAAGCACTCTTTCTACAGCTGAAGGAGATGCGTAAGCGAACTCTAGCACTCTACCAGGCAACAAAGGATTCTTGTCAATACGGCAACAGTCTTGAGGTTGAGGGTAAATGTTTCTTAGGCTATGGTTATTCAGTAATACATCCAGTGCAGACAATACGAGCAAAGAAAATATGGGCTGTGCTAAATGGTTGTCTTGACAACTTTATGCCACTTTATGATATAGATGGTGCAGGTGGTTTTTCGATAAGTAGTTGGGATCCACAGATAGACACAGAAAACGAAATGCTTTACGGGCATGATGAATGGGATAATTATAATGAGGGACTTGATAGAGAGATGACAAAGGATATGCATCTCATTTACCCTTTTCACAACCTTTTCGAGCACATGGAATTCTCTATTTTCGATCTTCTATGGGTGCGTGACTTCAATATTGAGATAAAAATTGAATACGATTATCATACCTATAACACAAAAGATTATTGCGACGACTTGGATTGGGGAAAGTGTGACTTTTATGATGGTTGTTAGTCCGTCGAGTCGGACTTGGAGTTCGCTCGCCTCGGACTGGCAGTCCGAAGCCGTCGGACTGATAGTTATCATTAATCGAACGGGGCGCGAGTATTTGATGAGGCTAAAGCGTTTTGATGAGGCAAATGCGAGTGTTGGATGAGGCCAATGCGAGTTTTTAATGAAGCCGATTATTCGATGAATTGTGACGTTTCCTGATTTGGGTTGACTGTCAGTATGTCTAAACCCTAGAATTAGTTGACTCGGTTAAACATTAAAACTTATATAGGTTGACTCTCACCTT